>NZ_JBNCAN010000010.1:0-137604 GCF_049808615.1 Halomonas sp. GXIMD04776
CGCTCAACGAAAGAGATCCACCGTTGTCTCAAGCGCTACATCGTGCGTGAACTCTACCCACTGATCATCAAGGATTTGCAGGCCGCCAGCACTTCGCCTTGACATAGGAGCGTCAATGCTGTCATGGAGCGCTTCTTCGGCTCACTGAAAAGCGAATGGCTGGCTGGCCAGCGATACTGGAGCCGACAGGCCGCACGCAGGGACGTGATCGAATACATCGAGATGGAGTACAACAGCTGCCGGCTCCACTCCACCCTGGGCTACCAGACGCCGAGGGAGATTGAATTGGCAGCTGCGGCTTGAAAATGTGTCCGCTCTGACTTGACCAGAACAGATCAGCATCGGTGATGAGACCCTTAAGGTCTTCCTCTTTGTCGGCACCCTCGGCTAGTTGTGATCTCTCGGTAGGTTGTTCATCCGGAACCCCACAGCTACTGGGGATTCCGCCGGTGGCCTGTGCGCCGTACCGCGCCCGTACCAAGGGCAAGGATGAGCGCGGCGTTGGCTATGTGAAGCGCAACGCCATCGCTGGCCGGACCTTCGCCTCCTGGGCGGCGATGGAGGCCCACCTGATCTGGTGGATGCGCGAGATCGCCAACCAGCGGGTACACGGACCCCCTGAGAGCTACCGTCGGTGCGCATCATCGCCGAGCAAGCCAGGCTGCAGCGGCTGAACGACTGGGCACCCTTCGAGCAGGCCCGATAACAGAGCCGTCGGGTTCAACGCGATTCTACCATGGAGGTCGACACCGACCACTACAGCGTGCCTTGGCGCCTGATCGGCGAGCCGGTCCAAGTCAACGTGACCGACGGTGAACTGCGGGTAAACCACGCTGGCCGCGAGGTGGCCCGCGACCCAAAGCTGGGCGGGCGCCGCCAGGTTCGCTGCCTGCCGGAGCACCTGCAGGGCATCGTCGGCTACTGGCCTGGAAGGGTTCGACTTCAGCGCCCAGCCTGCCGTCGATCCCGGTCAGATCCTCGAACTAGCCTGTGGACGCTGGATCGCCAACGGCGATGCCCTGCTGCTGCTAGGCCCGCCGGGGATGGGCAATAGCCACCTCGCCGTGGCACTGGGTCGGGAGCGTTCAAGGCCAGCTATTCGGTGCCGTTCACCACCGCCACGGCACTGATCACCCAATTGGTCCAGACCCATGCAATGGTGTCCTTGAGGAGCGGTTGAGGCATTTCGCCAGCCCAAGCTATTGATCATCGCCAAGCTGAGCTACCTACCGCTGGAACCGGGGGCGGCCAACCTGTTGTTCTTCCAACTGGTCACCCGGCGCTACTAACCCGGCAGCCTATTGGTCACCAGCAACTGTACGGACAGCTAGTGGGGGAGAGGTGCTCAGTGATGATGTGGTTCCCACTGCCATCCTCGACCGGCTACTACATCACAGTCACGTCATCACCATCGGAGGTGACAGTTACTGACTGCGGGCCAAGCGCAAGGCTGGGCTGGGCTGGGCTGGGCTGGGCTGGGCTGGGCTGGGCTGGGCTGGCCTGATTCCATCCACCATCACGAACAGGTCGTCAGAGGGTAAGGGGGAGCAGATTCAACTGTCGCAAGGAGGTCACTTTCTGGTGTCACTTGACATCGAGAAATGACACGCCGCAATGGCCGCTTGCTCACAAGGGACCGGAATGCCCAAGAATCTATACTAAAGTCGCATATCAGCCCTGTCGCTAGGCACATTAAGCTGAAATTGTTTTGCGAATCATATGTCCGCATAGCAGACTTTTAAGGCATACCCATAGAATTCCGCATGCTGGGTCCCTTAATCAAACGTGGATTGATTCAGCGCAACTATTCATCCGCACCTGAAATTAGCAATGACTAGTTTTCAGAAAATGACAATATGATCACGAAGAGGACTATATGAAACTCTCACTCCTTCTCAAGAGCATTCTTTCCACTTCGGTAGTCAGCTCCATTTTTATCAGCCAACTGGCATATGCCGAAAACGTTCGTCTACGCATGCACACCTTTTACGGGACAGAGCTTGACTCAATAGCCGAAGATTTTCGCGACTATGTGAGCAACGCTAGTGATGGCTCCATTCGCATCCAATTTCTACGCGGCGGCGAGCTTGTTGATAGTGACCAGTTTGTGGATGCAGTGGCACGTGGAACCATTGATATTGCCCACGGCGTGGGCAGCTACTGGCCAGGACGAGTAGGTATCGGCACGATCGAAAGCGGTCTGCCTGGTGCCTGGTTTAGCGTCGAAGAGGCGCGCGATATCTTCACCAATCAGGGGTTAGATGAGTTAGTTGCAGAAGCCTATGAAGAACAAGGGGTCAAGCTAATCGGTCGTGGCTACGGCAGCGATTACGGCCTGTTAACCAGCGAGCCGGTCACCAGCTTGGCTGATTTACGCGACATGCGTATTCGCTCCACCAGCTCAATCGCAACTGTGTTGGAGAACTTTGATATTCCAACAACATTCTTACCAGCTGAGGAGCTCTATGTCGCCCTTTCGACCGGCTTAGTCGACGGTGCCATCTATGGCGGGCCGTTGGACTATGAACAGCTTAAGCTCCACGAGGTTGCCCAGTACTATACTGATATCAACCTGCTCAACCCGGGGTGGACCGAGAGTGTACTAATCAACCCTGGTAGTTGGGAGCGTCTAACCGAAGAGCAAAAGGAGATCCTTAAAGGTGCGATTTCAAAGTACCTTGAGGATATCCACAACTGGCTGGAAGAGGGCAATCAGCGCATTATTAACGAAGGTGAGCTCTTCGAGTTCGCTAGGCTTCCGGAAAAAGATTCCCGGCGCTTGACTGAGGCTTCACTGCCTATTTGGGAAGCGGAAGCTAAGAAATCTGATCGCAACGCCCGCGCAGTGGAAATCCTGATCAACAACGCCATCGAGCAAGGACGGTTGAGTGAGTAAAGTCACCCTCTATATCAGGGTGCAAGATGGTCTTTCTGACTGGGTCGGGAGGGCCATCTCCTGGCTGACGCTAGGGATCATCGGTGTGCTTATCTTCGAAGTTATGGCTCGCTATATTCTCAATTCCCCCACTATCTGGGGGCATGAACTTTCGACCATGTTCTTCGGTGCACTCGGCATCCTGGCGGGTAGCTACACCCTTCGCCATCAAGGTCACGTGCGCAGCGACGTCATTTATCGTCTGCTACCTAGGCGTGCCCAGGCTCTCTGCGACCTAGTGATATTCACCCTTGCCCTAGTAGTGCTGGCAGTGGTTCTACGGATGGCAGTGGACTTCGCGTACCTCTCTTGGGAGATCGGCGAGTTCTCCAACAGCAGCGTTTGGCGCCCACCGCTCTGGCCAATCAAAGCTACCATCCCCCTAGCTGTGGGCCTGCTGATGCTGCAGTGCCTGGCCGAGTTGGTACGCGCCGCTCTGCGCCTGGCCGGCGTCACCTATCAGGACCCCCGCGACGACCCGGACGGTACAGCCCCATGAACGTCACATTGCGAACCTCCACACTCCTTGCATGCCAGCTGAGCATGCTGAAAGTAGGGCTTTATTATGATTGAACTCGAGCCCCTGACAATTACCGCCATCATGTTCTTCTCCATGCTGGTGCTCATGGCGATGGGAGCCCCTCTGGCCATAGCCCTGATGATATCAGGCATGGGCAGCGCTTATCTGATGTTTGGCCCGGGTGGTCTAGACCTGCTGCTAGCCTCGGCCTACAGCGCCATGGACAATTTCCTGCTGGTCTCACTGCCGCTGTTCATCTTCATGGGCCTGGTACTCGAAAGGTCGGGCATTACCGATGACCTCTTCGGGATGATCCACAAACTGATGGGCAGCATTCCTGGGGGCCTCGGCGTGGGCACGGTGCTAATCTGTGCGCTGATCGCTGCCATGGCCGGCGTCTCCGGCGCGGCCACGGTGAGCTTGGGTATCATCGCCCTACCCGCCATGCTCAAGCGCGGCTATCACAAGCGGCTGGTCACCGGTACCATCATGGCGGGGGGGGCTTTGGGCTTTCTGATCCCGCCCAGCGTGCTGATGATCGTCTACGCCTTCCTGGCCAGGGAGTCGGTAGGAAAGCTGTTTGCGGCCGGCCTGATGCCGGGCCTGATGCTGGCTGGTATCTACATGGCCTATATCCTGATCCGCTGCCGGCTCAAACCGGAGCTCGGACCTGCTACGCCGCCCGCAGAACGTTACTCGGCTAGGGAGAAGCTGCAGTCTTTGCGACATATCGTGGCGCCGGGGCTGCTGGTGGTAACCGTACTAGGCTGCATCATTGGTGGCGTGACCTCTCCCTCCGAAGCATCAGCGGTGGGCGCAGCGGGTGCTCTACTGATCGCCGCCATGCATGGCAAGCTCAGCTGGAACCTGCTGCGCTACGTGATGCTCAATACCACCAAAATCACAGGCATGCTGATCTGGATCGCCATTGCCGCAGTCTTTTTCAGCCGCATCTACATGGGCCTGGGAGCCGGAATGGTGTTTAGTGATCTGATTAGCGACTTCTCCCTGTCACCCTACACCGTGATCATCTTCATGCTCTTCAGCTTCTTCCTGCTGGGTATGTTCCTTGACGATTTCGCCATCCTCTTCATTACGGTGCCTGTTTACGTGCCCATCGTGCGCGAACTGGGCTTCGATACCATCTGGTTTGCAGTGCTGTTCATCCTGAGCATGCAGTCCGCCTACCTCACTCCCCCCTTCGGCTACAACCTCTTCTATATGAGGTCGGTCTCACCGAAGTCGATAAGTATTGTCGATATTTACCGCTCAGCACTTCCGTTTGTGGGGCTACAGGTCCTCGGGCTGGCGTTGATCGTGGCTTTCCCCAGGATCGCCCTGTGGCTGCCCAACTTTCTTTTCTAGTGTGGAATTTATTTCCGTTTGGTGTATATAGAGTTTTTAAAGGCGAAAAAAACTTTAAAGGATCGATGTTGAAAACATTCAACAAGAGCTCTTGGTTAAGTTTTTAAAAACTGATCAGAGTCAATTTTTAATCGAATAATATGAAAGCACTATAACTTACGTGGTCTATCGTAATATTAGGAGCCCTTTTATGCAGGTAGACGGCTATTCACGGCTCGAAAAACTCGTCGAAGCAGTTCAGGCTGACCAACTTAACGCGGACAAAGTTTTTACACTTTTAGACTTCACTGGAGCGAGACAGAAGGCCTCGCAGGCCTGCAGGGCACATGTGCGAGGGAGGTCATCGGTTGATGGATGGCTGATTTCGATCAAGGACAACATCGATCTGGAAAACTTCACGACTACAGCAGGTTCTGCCGCCTTTTTAGACGAAAAGCCGGCGACAAGTGATGCAACTATAGTTTCCCGATTGAGAGCCGCCGGAAGTATCATATTTGGCAAGACCAATATGACGGAAATCGCCTACTCAACACCCGGGATCAACCGGTATTTCGGAACGCCACTGAATCCGAGCCTCAGTGACGGCACCCTGAGGCTTTGCGGAGGCTCGTCTACAGGGGCTGCTGCCGCGCTCGCCCAAGGTTGGGGTGATGCCTCGATTGGGACCGACACGGCTGGGTCGGTTCGTATTCCAGCCGCTCTGTGTGGGCTCGTGGGTATTCGCCCGCGTCAGGCCCGTGTGCCAACCAAAGGCGTTCTTCCTCTGTCCATCTCCCTTGATAGCGTAGGGATTCTTGCGCCCACCGTTGATGCTGTAAGAAAAGTTTTTGCCGCGATCTCAAGCGAAGATGGAGAAAGATTATCTCCAAGCCGCCACCCACGCCTTTTGTTACCTGTCCACTTCTTCGAAAATCTAGATGCGGAAACTTCTCATGCATTCGAGGCGGCGCTAACTACACTGCGTCATGAAGGATGGGACATAGTGCGCGGCGAGTTATCATTATTCACAGATGCTTTTAAGATTGTTCGCAACGGAGGAATAATTGCATCGGAGGCATATTCTTTCCATAAATCACAGCTCGAAAAAAGATATGACCGGTATGAGAAAGTCACACTTTCCCGACTTCGTCTCGGGAAAGAGTGTTCAGCAGAAAATTACATCAACCTCCTCCAGCTTAGACAACTCCATATTGCTAAAGCGCAAGAACAGCTTGCCTCCTATGATGCTGTCCTCTTTCCAACCTGCCCAATCATAGCGCCAGAGGTTGACAACATCAAAAACGAAGAAAGCTTCCTCGAGCTTAACAACAAACTACTTAGACACACAGTATTTGCAAACATTTTTGATCTTCCAAGCGTTACATTACCCTGCCACTATCCAAGCCAGTGGCCAGTCGGGCTTAGCCTCATGAGCGCATCGCTGAACGAAGAGTCTCTCCTGTTCCTGGCAGAGATCACAGAAAAAATTCTGTCTAAATCAAGAGGAGTAAACACATGAATTCCGAGCAAGCTATAAACGAAATCGCCGGCGGGTATGGCAAGGCGCTTACCCTTCGAAAAGGTCAGAAAATAAAACTCATAAACACCTACGGTAGTCAAGTTGTGGATACTTGGGCGCTAAATCTAAACGATACCAGCGAGTATCTTTCAGTAGAGCATACGCGCAGGATGAATGGCAGGCTATTTCCCGAGCCCAGCGACTGTCTTTTCAGCAATCGGCGAACAAAAATGATTCTTATTGAAGAGGACACTTCTCCTGGCAACCACGACATGTTATATGCATGTTGTGATAAATGGCTCTATAAAAATTATGGATGCCAGGCTGGCCACCGCAATTGCCGTGACAATTTTTTTGAAGCTCTTTTTGAGGCAGGATTTGACGCTACGACTGTTCCAAACCCTCTTAATCTTTGGATGAACGTCCCAGTTACAGAGAATCGGAATATAAAAATTAGCCATCCAACAAGCAAGCCCAATGATTATATAGTTTTCACTGCCCTTATTGACTGTATCCTTGTACTATCTGCATGCCCAATGGACGTCACGCCCGTAAATGGCGCGGACTGCACGCCGAAAAATGTCCACTACTTGATCATCTAGGGGAATGCTTTATCAATCCCGCCGCAGCTGCCTGGCAGCTGTCGGCGGGGTAAATATGGTTACCCTGCTGTCACCTGACCGGGCCAACCGATAAAGCAGATCTCTCTAGCCCAGGCAGTGAACCCTGAATTCAAGCAATAAGTGCAGCACCTGTTGTGCCTATGTCGCCTTAGCACTCCCCTAGAAACACCTAATCATGAACTTCGGATCACGCTATGGCGCACCAAGTAATATAGCGATACCTTGCCCCACGCCGACGCACATCGTGCACAGTGCGTAGCGCTTACCGTTCTTCTGAAGCTCATGGGCGGCAGTCATCAGCAGACGCGCACCGGACATGCCCAGGGGGTGGCCGAGGGCAATGGCGCCGCCATTGGGGTTGACCCGCGGGTCGTCGTCAGCAATCCCCAAGTCGCGCATGCAGGCCAGTGCCTGGGCGGCGAAGGCCTCGTTGAGCTCGATGAGGTCGATCTCATCGAGCGACACGCCGGTCCTCGCTAGCAGGCGGTTGACCGCCGGCACCGGGCCGTAGCCCATGATGCGCGGTTCGACCCCGGCGGTGGCCATGCCGAGGATCCTCGCCATGGGCGTCAGGCCATGCTGCTCAACCGCCGCCTGGCTGGCCACCAGCATGGCGGCGGCGCCATCGTTGACCCCGGAGGCGTTGCCGGCGGTGACGCTGCCGCCCTCGCGGAAGGGCGTGGGCAGGCCGGCGAGCTTCTCGAGACTGGTTTCGCGCAGGTGCTCGTCCTTATCGAAGATCAGCGGTTCCTGCTTGCGCCGGGGAACTTTGATCGGCGTGATCTCCTCGGCGAAGCGGCCGGCCGCCTGCGCGGCGGCGGCCTTTTGCTGGGAGCGCAGGGCGAAGGCGTCCTGGTCCTCGCGGGAGATGCTGAACTGCTCGGCCACGTTCTCGGCGGTCTCCGGCATGGAGTCGACGCCGTAGGCCTGCTTCATCTGCGGGTTGATGAAGCGCCAGCCGATGGTGGTGTCCTCGATCTTCTGGCCGCGGGAGAAGGCGCCGTCGGCCTTGCCCAGCACGTAGGGAGCGCGGGACATGGACTCCACGCCGCCGGCGAGGGCCAGGCCCATCTCGCCGGCCTTGATGGCGCGGAAGGCGGTGCCCACCGCGTCCATGCCGGAGCCGCACAGGCGATTTAGGGTGGTGCCGGGCACCGAGGACGGCAGGCCCGCCAGTAGCGACGCCATGCGCGCCACGTTGCGGTTGTCCTCGCCGGCCTGGTTGGCGCAGCCCATGAAGACCTCTTCAATGGCAGCAGGGTCCAGCTCGGGCGCTTGCGCCAGCACCGCCTTGAAGATGGTGGCAGCGAAATCGTCGGAGCGCACGCTGGAAAGGGTGCCACCGAAGCGGCCCACGGCGGTTCTCCGCGGATGGCAGAGGTAAACGTCGGTCATAACACGCTCCATTCGATGAAGATGTGTGCTCACATATTCGGATAGTTGGGCCCGCCGCCGCCCTCCGGCGCCACCCAGGTGATGTTCTGGGCCGGGTCCTTGATGTCGCAGGTCTTGCAGTGCACGCAGTTCTGGAAGTTGATCTGGAACCTCGGCGTGCCGTCGTCGTCCTCGACCACCTCGTAGACCCCGGCCGGGCAATAATGCTGAGCCGGCTCGGCGTACTCGGGCAGGTTATCGCGGATCGGCAGCTCCGGATCGGTGAGTTTCAGGTGGCAGGGCTGGTCCTCCTCGTGATTGGTGTTGGAGAGGAACACCGAGGAGAGCTTGTCGAAGGAGAGCGTGCCGTCCGGCTTGGGGTAGTCGATCTTCTCGCACTCGGCCGCCTTCTTGAGCGTCGCATGATCCGGGGTGGTGTCGTGCAGGGTCGGCAACTTGCCGCCGACGAGCTGGTCGAGGAAGTTGTAGGCGCCGCCGAGCACGGTGCCGTACTTGTGGATCGCCGGTCCGAAGCTGCGGCTCTCGTCGAGTTCCTGGTAGGCCCAGCTGGCCTGCCATTTGCCCTCGAAGGTGGTCAGATCGGCGCCGCCCTCGTCGCCGGCCGCGTTTGCGTCACTATCGTTGAGCGCCTCGAAGACCGTCTCGGCGGCCACCATGCCGGACTTCATGGCGGTGTGCAGGCCCTTGATCTTGGCGAAGTTCAGGGTGCCGGCATCGCAGCCGATCAACAGGCCGCCGGGGAAGGTCATCTTCGGCAGGCAGTTGAGCCCGCCCTTAGCGATGGCCCGGGCCCCGTAGGCGACCCGCTTGCCGCCCTCGAGATACTGCTTGAGCACCGGATGGTGCTTCATGCGCTGGAACTCGTCGAAGGGCGACAGCCAGGGGTTCTGGTAGGAGAGGTCCATGATCAGGCCGACCACCACCTGGGCATTCTCGGCATGATAGAGGAACCAGCCGCCTTGGGTGTGCTTGTCCAGCGGCCAGCCGGAACCGTGCAGCACCAGGCCCGGTTCGTGCTTGTCGGCGGGGATATCCCACAGCTCCTTGAGGCCGATGCCGTAGTGCTGGGGATCCTTGCCGGCCGCCAGGTCGAAGCGCTCGATCAGCCGCTTGCCGAGGTGGCCCCGGGCGCCCTCGGCGAACAGGGTGTACTTGGCGCGCAGCTCCATGCCGGGCATATGGCCGTCCTTGGGCTGACCGTCGGCGCCCACGCCCATATCGCCGACCAGGATGCCCTTGACCACCTCGTCCTCGATGATCAGCTCCTGGGCGGCGAAGCCGGGGAACACCTCGACGCCGAGTTCCTCGGCCTGCTCGGCCAACCAGCGGCACAGGTTGCCGGCGCTGATCACGTAGCGGGTGAGGTCGCCGCCGGTGTTGTGCATGCTCTTGGGCACCAGGGCGTTGGGCAGCTTCTGGCCCTTCTCGGCGTCCTTGAGCAGGTAGAGCTCGTCGCGGATGGCGGGGGTGGTCAGCGGCGCGCCGCGCTCCTTCCAGTCGGGGAACAGCTCCTGCAGGGCGCGGGGCTCGAAGACCGCCCCGGAGAGGATGTGGGCGCCGACCTCGGAGCCCTTCTCTACCACGCACACGGTCAGCTCTTGCTCGGCCTCCTGGGCCTGCTGCATCAGGCGGCAGGCCGCGGCCAGGCCCGACGGCCCGGCGCCGACGATGACCACGTCAAAGTCCATGGACTCGCGTTCGTTTTCTGACGCCATGTTCTGCCCCCTTGGAGAAAAAAGTCGGCGGCGACGGCACGCGCTACCACCGACAATCGGAGAGAGTACTACTGAATCAAGCTCGCCCTAACAGCTTGCTTTCCAGCTCTGGCAGGGCCTCAAACAGATCCGCGACCAGGCCATAGTCGGCGACCTGGAAGATTGGAGCCTCCTCGTCTTTGTTGATGGCGACGATCACCTTGGAGTCCTTCATGCCCGCCAGGTGCTGGATGGCACCCGAGATACCCACGGCGATATACAGCTCCGGGGCGACGATCTTGCCGGTCTGACCGACCTGCATGTCGTTGGGCACGAAGCCGGCGTCCACCGCGGCGCGCGAGGCGCCGATCGCCGCCCCCAGCTTGTCGGCGATGCCCTCGAGGAGCTTGAAATTGTCGCCGCTGCCCATGCCGCGGCCGCCGGAGACAACCACCTTGGCGGCGCCCAGCTCGGGCCGGTCGCTCTCGGCCAGTTCCTCCTTGACGAAGGTGGACTGGGCGTTGTCGGCGACGACGTCGACGGCTTCGATGACGGCGCTGCCGCCCTCGGCGACCGCATCGAAGGCAGTGGCGCGCACGGTGATCACTTTCAGGGCGTCGTCGCTCTGCACGGTGGCGATGGCGTTGCCGGCGTAGATCGGCCGCTTGAAGGTGTCGGCACTCTCGACCGTGATGATCTCGGAGAGCTGCGCCACGTCCTTCAGCGCCGCGACCCGCGGCAGCACGTTCTTGCCGGCGGTGGAGGCCGCTGCCAGCAGGTGGCTGTAGTCGTCGGCCAGTTCGGCCAGCAGCGCGCCCATGGGCTCGGCGAGCTGGTGGGCATAGACGGCGTGGTCGGCGACGCAAACGCGGCTCACGCCGTCGAGCTTGGCGGCCGCCTCGGCGATGGCGGAGACGTTCTCACCGGCCACCAGCACGTCGATGTCGCCACCGATCTCTTTAGCCGCGGCGACCACGTGTGCGGTGGCGCCGGCCAGGGCACCGTCATGGTGTTCGGCTAGGACGAGAATGCTCATGAGATCACCTTGGCTTCGTTCTTGAGTTTGTCCACGAGTTCATCGACGGAGCCCACCTTGATGCCGCCCTGGCGCTCGGCCGGCGGCTCGACCTTGACCAGCTTGACCTTGGAGGCCACCTCGATGCCGAGGTCCGCCGGGGTCTTGACGTCCATCGGCTTCTTCTTGGCCCTCATGATGTCGGGCAGTTTGGCGTAGCGCGGCTCGTTGAGGCGCAGGTCGGTGGTGACGATCGCCGGCAGGGTCAGTTCGACGGTCTGCAGGCCGCCGTCGATCTCGCGGGTCACCTTGGCCTTTTCGCCCTCGACGACTACCGCGGAAGCGAAGGTGCCCTGGGGCAGCCCGGTCAGCGCCGCCAGCATCTGGCCGGTCTGGTTGTTGTCGGTGTCGATGGCTTGCTTGCCGAGGATCGTGAGGCCCGGCTGCTCCTCCTCGACGATCTTGGCCAGCGCCTTGGCGGCACCCAGCGACTCGAGCCGCTCGTCGGTCTCGACGTGTACGGCGCGATCGGCGCCCAGTGCCAGCGCGGTACGCAGCTGCTCCTGGGTGGCCTTGGGCCCAACGGAAGCGACGACCACCTCGGTGGCCACGCCCTTCTCCTTCAGGCGCACTGCCTCTTCCACTGCGATCTCGCAGAAGGGGTTCATGGCCATCTTGACATTGGTGAGGTCGACGTCGGAATGATCTGGCTTGACCCGGATCTTGACGTTGTAGTCGATGACGCGTTTGACCGCGATGAGGACTTTCATCAGCACTCCTCAGTAATTCTCAAAACTCTTGGAAAAAATTAACCCACCACACCGTCGATTTTGAGTTGCGACAACTTCTCTGGGGAGAGATCAAGGTATTCGGCCAGCACATCGTCAGTATCCTGCCCCAGAAGTGGCGCAGGTCTTTTGTACTCCACCGGAGTATCAGACAGATGAATCGGGCTGCCGACCATCGTGAAATCAGGGTTCATAGAGTGGGGTATATTAACCAGCATTCCACGTGCACCCACCTGAGGTTCGGCAAGAGCATCGGCGACATTGTTAATGACTCCAACCGGAACTTTGACTTTGCTTATCTTTTCTACCCACACCTCAGCGGCATCGAATTTGAAATGTTCCGAAAGAATTTTGGTGATCGCATCTCGGTTTCTGACGCGATTTTCATTTTTCGAAAACCGGGGATCTGCGGACAGTTCTGGCAACCCAATGGCTTCACATAAAGCCGAAAATTGTGAATCATTGCCACAAGCGATGATGAAGTCCTTGTCGCTCGCATGGAAAGAGTTATAAGGAACGATGTTGGCATGCGCGTTACCATAACGTCCAGGTGAAACACCGGTGCTGAGATAGTTCTGGCTCTGGTTCCCCAGTGCGGCTACCTGCACATCCAGCAGCGCCATGTCGCAATGCTGGCCACGGCCCGTCTTTTGACGTGCCAGCAGAGCAGCCTGGATAGCAATAACAGAGTAAAGACCCGTCATTACGTCGGTGACGGCTACTCCCACCTTCTGCGGACCACCACCTGGGAGGCCATCACGCTCCCCGGTGATGCTCATCAATCCTCCCATGCCCTGGATGATGAAATCATAGCCGGGCTCCTGAGCGCGAGGCCCTGTCTGACCGAAGCCTGTAATGGAGCAATAAACTAGCCTGGGGTTGAGCTTAGAGATTGATTCATAATCAAGCCCGTACTTCTTCAATGATCCTGCCTTGAAGTTTTCGATAAGCACATCGCTCTCTGTGGCCAAAGCACGGATGATCTCTTGGCCTTTCTTGGTGGCAATATCAATAGCCACAGACCGTTTGTTTCGGTTAGTAGACTGATAGTATGAAGATTCCTGCGTCCAATTTTTTTGAGCATCTTTCATATAAGGGGGGCCCCAGGCTCGGGTATCATCCCCATGATCAACACGCTCTACCTTGACGATATCTGCGCCAAGGTCAGCCAGTATCTGGCTGCACCAAGGGCCGGCCAGCACACGACTCAAGTCAAGCACTCTAATTCCCGTTAGTGCTCCCATAGAACTCTCCCCACTGTCACCAACATGGTGAGTCTCCAATATCATCGACCAATTGGCGCCACGTGAAGCAGTGAAACACCAAGCGTGGCTCGACGGCGCAACCAAAGGCTTGGCCGATAACGAGGGTCTCCAGTCAATGTGTGGATACGATCCAATATCCCAAGCACCCGCTTCGCTCCCAGCCCATCTCCCCAAGCCAGGGGCCCCTGAGGATAGTTGAGCCCTAGCCTGACGGCATTATCGATATCGACAGGAGTAGCAATTTCGCGCTGAGCGATTTCGCAGGCCAAATTGACCACTGACGCCAGCACACGCTGCGAGACAAATCCAGCACTGTCACGAATGACCGTCACTCCGCTACCATCCGATGCCAGTAGCGCATGAGCCGCGTCACGCATTTCCTGTCGAGTGACCGGTGTCATCATTAGCGTGCGATGACGCTCAAGCCCCAGGAAGACATCGAGGCAGAGTGTACGTTCGGGGTCGACGCCGAAGTGCTGACTCGCACTCACGGCATCGTCACCAAAGGGGAGCAACAAGCAGAGCGACTGTTCAGAGGGTGAGTCTGTCGGCTCCACTCGCCCGCCGAGTGACTCCAGCAGCGTCGCGACTTCTGCACGCAGGTCGGCATCCTCACCCCCCACCCAGACCGGTGGTAACTCGCTGACATCTGGTACCGGCTGTGGCGTCAATGCCTCAATTTTCCTGCCTGCCTCATAGCGGTAGAAGCCAACCTCTGTCTTGCGCCCCAGTCGGTTACCATTCAGCATCTGCCGGGAGATAGAGGAAGGTCGATAACGCGGATCGTGATAGAACTGTTCGAAGATCGACTCCATCGCAGGATGCGAGACATCCAAGCCGGTCAGATCAAAAAGCTCGAGCGGCCCCATCCGAAACCCGGCCTCCTCGTGAAGAATCCGATCGATGTCCTCTGGTGGCGCTACCCGCTCCTCAAGAATCTTCAGCCCTTCTGTGCTGTAAGCGCGTCCTGCATGGTTGACGATGAAACCGGGGGTATCTTGGGCACGCACGCCGGTGTGTCCGAGCCGGCTTGCCAACACCAGCAGGGCGTCAACAACAGTCTCGTCGGTATCGATCCCACCAATCACCTCGATGACCTTCATCAGCGGCACGGGATTGAAGAAGTGGAAGCCGGCAACTCGGCCAGGACAAGCTAGATCCGCGGCAATAGACGTGACCGAAAGTGACGAGGTATTGGTCGCTAGAATGCAATCGCGGGCCACTATTGCCTCCAGCTCGGCGAACAGAGCCTGCTTGACGCCAAGGTCCTCGACGACTGCCTCGATGACCAAGTCGCAATCCGCCAGGGCCATCATCGAGTCGACGACGAATAGGTGGGCCAAGGCCACCTCGGCAGACTCACGAGAAAGCTTGCCCTTGCTCACCAGTTTGTCGAATGTCACCTGCAGGCCATCACGTGCGGCTCTGGCAGCCCCGTCACGCTTGTCGAACAGCGCGACCTCGAGACCGGCCTGAGCTGCGATCTGAGCGATCCCTGCGCCCATCACACCAGTGCCAACGATCCCCAGCCGATTCACTTGTCCTGCATTCATGACTCCCCCCGATAGGCCGGTTTGCGCTTCTCGATGAAGGCGGCAGCCCCTTCCTTCTGATCCTTGGTGTCGAACAGCATCTGGAAGGCCTTCCGCTCGAGGAGCAGCGCACTCTCAAGCGGCAGGTCGGCACCGGCGAGCACCGTCTCCTTGATCTGCTCCACGGCTAAGGCCGGCAGATGTGCAATTTCCTGAGCCAATGCCTTGGCACGCTCGAGCGCCTGCTCATCGGGGACGACCTCGCTGACTAACCCCATACGCAGTGCATCGGGCGCCGATACCAGGCAGCCGGTCATCAGCATGCGCATCGCCTGAAACTTGCCCACCGCCCGTACCAGGCGTTGGGTCCCTCCAGCGCCAGGCATCAGGCCAAGTTTGACTTCAGGTTGCCCGAACCGAGCAGACTCGCCGGCCACGATGATGTCGCAGTGCATGGCAAGCTCACAGCCGCCGCCCAGAGCGAAGCCGTTGACCGCAGCAATCAGCGGCTTGGGGCAATGCCCAATGGGCTCCCAGAACCGCTCGTTGTAGCGCAAATGCATCTCGGTCGGCGACGCCATGGCGAACTCCTTGACGTCAGCACCGGCCACAAACACCTGCTCACCTCCTGTCAGCACGATAGCCCGCACGTCATCACGCCGAGCCAGGGAGGAGAACAACTCGGCAAGCTGACGCCTGACGGCGCCGTTGAGGGCATTCTTGGCGGATGGCCGATCAATGCGAACCACCGCCACCCCTTCGTCGAGCGAGGCAAGATATACCTCGGCGGGCTGCTGCTTGTCGTTCATGCACCACCTCACAGTAAAAATGATCGCCATACGGACATTTATTTTGCTATACTCGTTAACCTACACAGTTTGGCGGAAAGCTGTCAACGACATCGCAGTGCAGCCCATGCGTGGCCTTGTGGTCTTCGGGGAGGGATGTAGAAACAGCGCTCGCGTCGGCCCTATGGCGATCACAATCTTTCATAATGTTCGCTAAGCGAACTATAAGACTGCATAGTTGACATCATAAAGGCGGCGTGTGCATACTTTCATGACTGCTATCCGCCCTGGGAGCGAAGACACAGTGAATAAAAAAGACAGCCAGAGCGATTTTCAAATCGTGGTGGACCCTATCCATGCAATGGAAGAGCAGGAGAAGGATCGACAATTCGTGACTTCGTTGGCGCGGGGGCTGGAGCTGCTGCGCTGCTTCACACCGCGCGATAGCATGCTTAGCAACCTAGACTTGGCTAGAAAGACAGGGCTGCCACGACCCACCGTAAGCCGGCTGACCCACA
This sequence comes from Halomonas sp. GXIMD04776, assembly GCF_049808615.1. Taxonomy (NCBI): domain Bacteria; kingdom Pseudomonadati; phylum Pseudomonadota; class Gammaproteobacteria; order Oceanospirillales; family Halomonadaceae; genus Halomonas; species Halomonas sp. GXIMD04776. The sequence goes on from NZ_JBNCAN010000010.1 coordinate 15,937, forward strand.
CCCTGGCCAGACTTGGCTATCTCCGCCCCCTGCCGCGCGGGAAGTACCAACTGGACGTAGGCGTGATGTCCTTTGGCTACTCCATGATCTCCAACCTGCCGATTCGCTCCGTTGCACAGCCTTTGATGGTGAACCTCGCCGATGAAGTCGGCGCCACCGTGGCTATGTCCGCACGTGACCGTTTAGATATGGTCTACCTGGACGTTGTCCAGAGTGCCCTTCGCTCCACTATTCGCCGGCAGATCGGAACACGCCTCCCGATTCATCAAAGCTCTGCCGGTCGCGCCTGCCTGGCCGCTATGCCACGAGAAGAAGCCGAGGTGATCATGGAGCATCTTCAGCAAAGCCACCCTGTCGAGTGGCCGGACATTCGCAGAGCACTGGATGGTGCCTTCAAAGAGTACGCAGAATATGGCTATTGCCTGTCGATGGGCGATTGGCAGAAAAAGGTAAATGCGGTTGCGGTTCCTATGAACCATCCATTGTTAGGCGTACTGGCGTTCAACTGTGGAGGCCCCGAATTTCAGGTTTCTCGCGAGAAGCTTGAGGATTTTATTGGACCACGGCTGGTACAGATGGTGAATGACATCAATACCCAGATCTCGTAGACAGCGGGATAAGCACTGACCAGCAAGCCAGCACATCAGCGAGGTGAAATCATGATTCGCGACCAGGAAACAATGCAGATTCTTCTCAACTCTATCAGAAGCTTTGTCGACGAAGAGCTTATTCCACGAGAAGAAGAAGTTGCCGAGACCGACCAAATCCCTGAAGACATCGTATCTCAAATGCGAGATATGGGAATGTTTGGACTTACCATTCCGGAGGAGTTTGGTGGCCTCGGAGTAACAATGGAGGAGGAAGTTAGTATCGCCTTCGAACTTGGCAGAACCTCACCCGCCTTCCGCTCCTTCATCGGAACAAACAACGGTATCGGCTCAATTGGTATTCTTCTCGACGGTACAGATGAGCAAAAATCACGGTACCTCCCACGTCTAGCCAGCGGGGAAATTCTCAGCTCTTTCTGCCTGACAGAACCCGACTCAGGATCCGATGCAGCGTCATTAAGGACTACCGCTGTAAAGGAAGGTGATGAATACATTATCAATGGTACAAAGCGCTACATCACCAACGCACCACATGCCGGTATCTTCACCGTCATGGCACGTACCAACCCGGATATCAAAGGCGCAAAAGGCATCAGCGCTTTCATTGTAGATGCGGATACTGCCGGCATCACCATTGGAAAATGCGATAAGAAGATGGGCCAGAAGGGGGCTCACACTGCAGATGTCATCTTCGACAATGTCCGTGTTCCAGCTAAAGCTCTGATAGGCGAACAGGAAGGTGTTGGCTTCAAGACCGCGATGAAGGTGCTGGACAAGGGTCGCCTGCATATTGCAGCTATTTCAGTTGGTGCTGCCGAGCGTATTTTAGAGGACTCACTTCGCTTCGCTATTGAACGCAAGCAATTCCGCAAGCCGATCGCCGAGTTCCAGCTGATCCAGGGGATGCTGGCCGACTCCAAGGCGGAGATCTACGCCGCCAGGTGCATGGTCCTAGATGCCGCTCGCAAGCGCGACGCAGGGCAAAACGTCGGTACCGAGGCGTCCTGTGCCAAGATGTTTGCCACGGAAATGTGCAGCCGAGTCGCCGACAGGGGCGTCCAGATCCATGGCGGCGCCGGCTACATCAGTGAGTACGCTGTCGAGCGGTTCTACCGTGATGTCAGGCTCTTCCGCCTGTACGAGGGAACGACCCAGATCCAGCAGGTGATCATCTCACGCAACATGATTCGTGAGGCACAAGAATAACCGTCGACTCCCGATCCTGAATTCAAGCAATTTTTTAGACCTGCGCCTACGTCACGTGCCCTATACCCCGGGCCTCATCCAGTCGAATGCCTGAATTTAAGCAATAAGCGCAGCACCTATGGTGTTCAGGGCTCCTGAGTATTGCCCCAGAAGTACCTGTGCAGGTGTGCAGCCGGTCAACGACGGTGGCGATCATGCTGGGCAAGTGCTTCGTCCACTTCCAGGCGGTGTACCGCCGGTGATCACTACGGGCCTGCGCCTGTTCGGGGTCGTAGCCGCTGGCGGTGACTGATGCCTAAGTCATAGTGGACGTGGATATGGTATCGTTGGGTCTGGGTCAGCTATCGGTATCCCATGCTTTGCTTCACTTTGGTCGGTATAGCAGGGAGGGAACCGGCGCTGGCCCTCCTACCGCTACCGCGTGGTCCAAAGTGCTGCGGTTATTCTATGAATTCAGGATGTCAAAGCTAAGTTTAGATGTCCGGGTTTGGGAAAAGTTGAAATATCAGTTGAGATCATAAGCTGACTTTCTGTTATCTGGAATCTGCATGGAATGAGTGGCAACTTGGCTTAGGCGTTTTCATAACGAATGATTACGTAAAAACAGACGTGTTGAAGCTTAAAAAATTGGAGGGGGGGGGTATGTTTGCTGATTTTGGTGTTATAAATTTCTGGACGTACTTGATCGGTGCAACACTAATTGTCCTGGCGCCAGGTCCGGAAACTATGTTTGTGATTAAAACGAGCATCAGTAGCGGCATCAAACGAGGCTTTGCTGCAATATTTTCCATTCTCCTGAGTGACGTCATTCTGGTTTTTCTGGCATGGTGCGGGCTTGCTACGGTCATAAGCTCATCGCCTGCCTTGTTCAACGCTATACAATATGCAGGCGCTGCATATCTTTTCTATCTGGGTTTACAGACAATATGTGACGTTTTTAAGCCTGCCGTCGAAGCGTGCGAAGAAAGGAAGGTTAACGCTGATGGCCGACGGATAATCGGGCGCGGTATGCTGGTTACGCTGTTGAACCCCAAGACGCTGCTATTCTATATCTCCTTCTTTGCACAGTTCATTAATGTTCACGCCGAGGACTCCTGGGTGGCGTTTATTATTCTCGCGGCAGTGATGTTCGCAATTACCCTCTTATATTTTGGTTTTCTAGCTTTCTGCGGCTCATACCTGATTAGCCGTCTTAAGGGTAACCGCAGATTATCTGCCATCGGAAATGCATTAGTAGGCACATTCTTCATTGGATTTTCAGCTCGACTCGCAAGCGCCACGTCATAATCAATCGGATAGGGGCCGGGGTCACCCCCGGCGCCCTCCCACACCACCGTACGTACGGTTCCGTATACGGCGGTTCACGAAGAACGGCTAAGCTCTCTTACCTCGCCTCATTCACGAGGGCTCTGACCGGGCGATCTGAGATGGCTGGCCGTTGGCTTCTCTCATCAGGGACGGTATCGAAACCTTGATAGCCCGCTGTGTCATACCCGTATACTAACGTTCTATCGCCTTTCCATAACTTTCAGGAATCAATTTCACCCGTCAAACCAGCCGTGATCGTCGGCAAGGCCGCGTCGAGGCGGATGAACTGATGATCCTGAACCTCGGACACTCCCCTCACGCGATCTACCGCTCGACCGAGCTCATTGCCGATGGACTCGGGTTGCCGTCGAACATCGGCCAGTAACCAGGCGACCTACCAACTGCCATGCCCCCGGTGCTTGTGCGAGACAGGCATCCGGGGCATGGGTTTACCACGGGTTGGGGCGCCGTGGTTTACGCCGCTAAATACGCCTGCGTCGACGTCACAGTAGCGTAGCCGAACTCGAAGGCGGCCATCATCGCCGCATGCACCTGGGCTGCAGGCACGGTGACGCCACCGAATTCGAGATCGAGCGTAGCGCAGGCATCGTGCAACACGGTGGCTGGGTAACCCATGTCAACGGCTGCGCGCACGCAGGCGTCGACGCACATATGACTCATCGCGCCGACAATCACCACTTCTTCAACCCCGTGCGTATCGAGCAGCTGCTTGAGATCCGTGTCGCGAAACGCGTTGATGTGATTCTTGACGATGACCGGCTCATCACCGACCGGGGTGACATCAGGCTGGATCTCGACGCCATCCGTGCCCGGCACGAACACCGGCGCCTCACCATTGGCGAACTCGTGGCGGATGTGGAAGACAGGGATGTCCTTGGCCCGGGCATCGGCGATCACCTTGGCGGCATTATCGGCGGCCGCCTCAATGCCAGACAGGGGCAGCTTGCCGGTGGGCAGGTACTCGTTTTGCAGATCGATGACGATGAGACCACGCTTTTTCATGGTGTAGCTCCTTGGGTGGATGGATAGCCGCTATGGTCGCCGGTATCCGACATGGCGAGAAGTGGCGCCAAGGACATTTTCGGTGTCGATATCGACACCGATTCCCCACCGTCTTAGGAGACCATGCCCTCGATGCTTATCCGTGTGTGCCATGAGCGCTTGCGCTAAAGCGGCGACGGTACTCACTGGGGGACAAGCCGACGATGCGTGTGAACACCTTGCGGAAGGCGCTGGGATCGCTGTAGCCGACTTCCCAGGCCACACAGTCGATGGAAGCGTTGCCGAACTGGAGCAGCTCGCGGGCCCGGCCCACGCGGAGACGCTGGCAGTATTCGGTCGTCGTCATACCGGTGGCCTTCTGGAAGCGGCGCAGGAGGGTGCGCTCTTCCAGTCCGGCTTGAGCAGCCAGGGTCGGCAGTGCGACCTCCTTGGCCTGGGTGGCCTGCAGCCAGTGCTGCACCTTGAGCACCGCCGCATCCCCGTGGGTCAATCGGGGAGAAAACACGCTGTAGTAGCGCTGTTCCCGGCCGGGAGGATCAACCAGCAGCATGCGCGCCGTCTCGATCATGATCGTGGGCCCCAGTAGTCGATCCACTAGCTTGAGTCCCAAGTCCGTCCAGGCCATGAGTCCTCCGGCCGTCATGACATCACCATCGTCGATGATCAGCTGATCCGCATCCACGTGTACATCGGGATAGCGCTGTTGCAGCAATTCGGCATGCGTCCAGTGGGTTGTCATCTTGCGGCCCGCCATCAGGCCGGTGGCCGCCAGCGGGAAGGCGCCGGCGCAGACCGATCCCAAGGCGACGCCATCCGTATGTCGCTCGCGCAACCAGGCCGTCAGAGACGAGATTTCATCCGCCCCGACCGGTTCGTTAAGCGTGGGCGGCAGTATCAGCGCCGACAGCACGGAAGGCGCGTTTGAGCCACTATCGAAGATGCGTACCGGCGTTGCATCGGAAGTAGCCTGTTGCCAATGCGTTACCCGCAGTGGCGGCTCGGATTGCTGAAGACGCGATAGGGCCATGCGGTTCGCCACACGGAACAGGTCGGTCAGGCCCAGGACAGCCGCCTGCTGTGCCCCCGGATACAGCACCAGACCTATCTCGATCACCGGCATCTTTCCCATATGTCTCTAAGTCTCTCTTGTGACGATGCCACTATCGGCCACTTTAAATCCGGTAATGGAAACTGAAGCTGAAGTTCCTCAGGTGCTGGCTTGCAAGGCTTATCAACCAGAAAATTCGGAGTGGCAATGTTGTGCTCTATACCTGTACTGGGCGGACATCAACCATCTATTCCGGATACCCGTATTTTCCCAGATGCCCGACGAGCCCCAATATTACTATCGACAAACCTCCCAGAGAAAAATCGCGAATTATAAGATGACAGCAACGGTGGTATTTTTGAAGAGACTAAAAGAAACAAGAGGTCATTTCAAACGAGAATTGATCCTAAGTCTCCAACTTGCCATTCTATCTTCACACTTATCACTTTCGCTATCTTTCGGATGATGCACCGAATACAACACCTCACAGCTTCTACACATGCTACCTGGCCAACTCAACGAGTTTTTCACAACACCTTTAAAAATTTTCTCGATACGATTATCTATTTCCAACCCACTCTTAAAACCCACTATTCGTGTGGACATCTTTTTCTTATTGTCTGACGTATCAACCTCCAAAATATAGCGCTCTCGCCCATCTTCCAACCTGAATCTCGCTGTTAAATAACACCGCGGCTGCTCATCTTTCATTTTATGGTAGCTACAACGCGGAAGCTGGGGCAGCGGCTGTACTTTTAGCTCCTGAAGACTTATCTTTCCACCCGACTCCCCAGCTATCTGTCTTATGATCTTTTTGAGCATCACAAAACGGTTTGAGTACTGCTGCTCTTCCGCTTCTAATTGCTGATATTCTCCCGGAGCGATGCTGCCACCGATGACGTCATCGCCAATGCCCAAAACCTTAGGGTTATTGGGGCCTTCTAGCTCACCCTGAACTTCCTGCCCTAGAATGCCAGCCTTTTTGCCATTATAAGCAAGCTTCGTAGTAGCGGTGTTAGAGAAGACGATATCCTCCATCGGGAGTTCTATCAATTGCCTTTCCTTGGCCTCATCCGGTTCCTGCTCCGTATCCACCTCTATATCGTCGGCACCTTGTGCTCCAGAGCTTCCTCGATCTCCACCAGTCCCTCTGACCGGCAGCTTCAGGCTGGGATGGTGGAAGTAAATTTCCTGCTCGCTAGTTCTTGCATTCAAGCCCTGTAGGCCAGATATTTCCCAGATAAGCATTTCCCTATCATCACTATCATAGGGGCCCCTAACGTTAACCTTCACACCATCCAGAGTAATGGGTGGATCAAAATCAAACTGCCACCGCTGATAGCCATTACGTTCTCGTAGATCACGGTTCAGAAGCATCCAGATGGAATCAAAGGATCGGCGCACGTCTTCGTTGAGCAGGAGCCAAGCCAACAGGTTGCGGTAAGCCTTCTTCTTTAAGGTGCTGACTGGGGCACCGGTCTTAGCAGGCGTATGAATGTGGATAGCCTCTTCATCATCCAGTTTGACGTTGAAGATAATATCCAAACCACTGGGGTGGTATGCTGCCCTGACAAGGAATCCAGCATGGAAGAACAACTTCCGGGCTAGCTCGAACTTGGGAAGCCAGACGGTGATCCCCTCGGTATCGAAGACGAAACATTTCTGCTCGGCCACTTCCCGCCTCGCGGCCAGTCGCCTCGAGAGACGGGGACAGTCTCCCAAGCGCCGTTCCTGCCAAGAAGCCACCGGTGGCAGGGAAAATTCCTGCTTAAAGCCGCCACTCCTGTAGGGCTCATCTTCAAGATGCACAAACTGACGCCCCAATCCCATCACGCACAGTGCCTCGACGGCAAGGTTACGAGTCAGTTCCTCTCCTTGACCGTCCCTGAAATAGGCTGCCACCCGCCACGGCTGTCGGTCACCGCTGCGCCGGAAGTGGTTACCCATGGCCAGTAGCTTCGCATCGGTCGGTATGTCCTTGAAAAGAATCTTCTTCACAATGTTTCATCCAGGCCCTGTAGGAAACACCTGGCCAGCTCGGTCGTGCGCGACGACTGCAGGCCGCACAGGCGCTTCAATTCCCACTTGTTCCGAGCCCTACCTGCCAAGGCGTCGTTGATGAGTACCTTGGTCAGCCTCCTCACCTGGTACTCACCCAAACTCTCCGCATACTTATCGAGGAAGGCACTGCAGAGTGGCAGCCGGTGAAGATTCTTCTCTACCGAAGCAGAATGGGGGAGCTGACTGAGGAACCAAGTCTGGCTTCGCCGCGGAGTAGCCAGGTCTTCTGCACTCTCCCCCTCGACACGAATCAAACGCCTGGCCAACTGCCGGTCTCGCCAGGCCCAATCGATCTGGCAATGGTTGCCATGTTCGACTTTCCTGCTGGCATTCGTGGCCATCAGCCATTGACGGTCATGACGGTATAGCCAGAAATAGATGGCTTGACCACCTTGCTCCCTCGCCCGTTTCGTTCCCCCGGCCTTACTCAGCGCTTTGAGCCACTTTTCCCTCTGCCGAAAAAGCTGCCGATCAGTGTGACCAGTGACCTGAGACACCTCATCGCTCAACTTGTCTTCATCAGGCAGTCGGGCCACTTCCAGCAAGAGTGATCCGGCATCCTGTCCCTGCCTGAAGCAGCCCCAGACAGTGAGATGCTGGAGGAAACTGAAAGACTTGCGATGCTTGCGGAACATGGCAACGAACCAGTAGGGCGCTTTCGAGATCAACAAACCATTGGAATCCAACCAGTTACTGGAGTGGCTGGACAGCACCCGTTGCCAAAGCATGTCTATCCGGACGTGGTGCCCCGTTGTCGCTCCTCGTTCAACAGCCAGGCTGTGATAGAAACGACTCCACTGGCGAAACGTTGGCGAAGGGGCACCGGGCGACGACAGCAACTGGCGAACGCCTCTGGCAATCAGCAGATCGCTTACATCCGCCGGGTCCGGTGGCCCCCTGTGCGGGCAGTTCCAGGGGGAGGCGGCCTGAAAGTCATACCGCGAAATGCGGCGGAAGGGTACACGGGAATCCCGCAAGCGGCACAAGTGCTCGATACAGGCATTCGCCCCTATGACTTGCCACTCGCGGCGCCAATAGTATTCCCCATGCCGAGCGTGCATCTTGGCTAGGCAGGTGGGACATAACCGCAGCCAGGGAGGCCATTTCACCGCGGCCGTGGTGATCCCCGAAAGACCCAAGGTACCTGACTCGCCATCTTCCACCATGGCTTTCTCAAGGCGGCCTCGGCGTTCTGGAGTAATGAAAGGAGCATACAGCGGGAATAGCGTATGACGACGAACCAAGAGTGCCGCGTCCAGACCCAACGGCCTGCCGATGTTCTGCAACAACTTCCTCAAGTGATTTGGCAGATCCGTGGTAGCAGCCACCCAAGGGTCCGAAAAGTGCTGTCTCAACAACTCCTTTTGGCTGTCCAAGCCCAGATGGATCCGGCAACGAGCCAAGGCGCTGTAGAGTAGTTCATCCTGATGCAGCATGGGGAAGTACATCAGCCCGCCTCCCCCCAAAGGCTACGAAGGTCAAATACCAACCCTTGATCCTTGAACCGCCGGTAGGCCTGGCTCTCTGAACCCGAGACGTGGACCCGGCGTAGATCCCCGTCGGGTAGAGTTTTCCACTCGGCCCGTTTCACCCTGCTAGCCTTGGGTTGCTCGGTCTTCGTCCCGGCCATATAGGCGGTTACCTTATGGACCAAGGCGGCCAATGGCAGGTCAGGGTGACTGGATAGAATCTCATCAGCCATCGGTACCGCGATATCTTCCGGGATCTCCATCTGATTCAGCAGGTCACGCAGACGCTTGGCCTTGTCATCATTCACCCTTGGCCCTGCCTTGGTTTCCGGCAGTTTTTCCGGCACCGATGCCGCCATGGCAAGCATCCTGGTCTCGATCCCCGGCATCTGTAGGTCGTCATACTGATCAATGAGTTCCGGTCGGTTGCTCCTCAAGGCGGCCAGCATGGGGTGCACCGGCTTCAATTCGTCCTCGTAGACCTTACGCAGCAGAGCCGAAGAAATGCACTCAGCACCGGTGGCGATAGCACGGATCTGAGCCAGGACAAACAACTTCACGACGATGTCCATCACGCCCTGAGTGAGGTCGTACATCGTGGTTTCGAGCTCGTCATCCAGGGGCCGAGCATTGTGTAGCCACTGGTATTGCCAGAGGCGTTTCATCAGCTTGGACCACTGCTTGTCCCTAGGCAGCCTGTCCCAGAAGAGGCTGCCCATGCCGGATACCCGCCGTGCAGCCCGGAACGTCCGTTGAAAGAATTTCCTGGCTCTATGGGTGCCTACCTGAATCACCGGCACCCCGATGGTGTTCACCAGAGACACAAAAAAATTGTGCATCTTCTCTGCGCCGCCGGATCTTGCTTCATTGAGATTCTGTACTTCGTCGATGATAAGAACGCCGAGAGCATGCAGGTTGGCCACTTGGCACATACTTGCCAACAATCGCTTGGTACCGAGCCTCTTGCGTCCGTGGCTGCGGCTATAGTCGGTATGCAGTACCTTGTCGACCTGGTTAAAGAAGCTCAGGCATAGCTCATCCAGGTCGCCATCAATGGGGCAGTCAACTTTTAGGTAGGTTAACTGAGTGACACCATGCTCAGGATGATAGATCGCCTGCGGATACATACCGAGTATCCGTTCGAGTGTTCGGCTCTTGCCGCACCCCGAGCATCCGAACAGGGACAGGCTATTGGCCGTGGATACGACACCTTCGAAAGCTCTGGCCTCCAGGTTCTCCGTCATCACACGTTGGAAGCCGTTCTGTAGGTGCGCATACAAGGAACCGTTCGCCGGGTTCCGGCCCAAGTAGCCTTGCCGAATCAACAAGGAGATCTTGGCTTCCAGTTGCAGGTGATGACCCAAGGGTTGGAAGAAGGAGTGAAGCAGCCTGGCGATGGCGTGAACCCTCAGCCTGCCGTCCAAATTGTGTTCCTGCTCGTCATAGCGAGGCTTGAGCTGCAACCCAGATACCACCTGCTCTAATGGCATCACCGGAGGAAGGGCGCAGATCAAGGGGTTGTCCCGATATTCCTCGAGACCAGGATCCTGGTAACTCGCCTCGGGGATCTGCCCCTGCGTTGATGGCTCACTCATCACCATCCTCCCCAAACAGCAGATCCGTCATGTCGGGATAGGCGTGGTCGTCTTCACTCTCGCCGTGGATACGCACGACCTCGGCCGCGGTCTGCCGCTCCGACTTGGCAGGCCTGAAGGCAGTAGTGTGGCGCTCAGCCTGCTTTTCTTCCTGCTTGTTCTTCCTCACCTGTGCGCCCAGGTCCTGTCTGGCTATACCTGAACGGACGGGGCTGCTCTGTTCTGCCTCGTCGGCAATGGACTCGATCGTCTCCAGTAGTTTGCCTTTTTCCTTCATCGCCTCCATGGCGGCGTTAGCATCGCTTCTACGCTCAGCCCTGGACAACAACCAAACATCCCAGAAGGTCATGCCCTTGAAACGCCGACTACGGTCAGCAAGGTCGCAAACCCAGTATTCCTTGAGGTTGCTGGATGGCCGGATGTAAATATGATCGGCACTGCGTGGATCATAGGCCACCAATATCTTCTGCAGCCTGCGACCCTGTCCCCGGTGGAACCACCCCTCCTTCAGCGCCTCCTGGCACGTATAGAAGCAGCCGAAGATCCTAATACCAAGCTCCGATACGGTGGCTTGTTCATGAGGCAGCAAATTGATGCGGACCAAATTCTCTGGTGCTGTGCGCAACCGCCCGGTCAGATTAGCCAGTCCCCAGTTCCATAGTTTCACAGGTATGGCGGGTAGACTGGCAGGCATGCCGACGGTCCTGTCGTACTTGCTCATGGTATGGAAGTTGTTGTGCCAAAGGACGCCGGCGATGATATTCCTGGTGAACTCGGCCAGTGTCAGGCTGGCGTCTAGCCTGTAGTCACGCCCGCCACGCTTGCGGCTGGTGGTTCCTTCCACTACACCGCTAACGTAAGGCTTGAAACGATCCTGAGCCGTCCTGAAATAGCGCTCTACTATGCCCTTGGCATCCCCGCGCCGGGCTGACGCATTTTCTATACGCACACCGAATGCTTGGGAAAATGCCTCGACCTTGGTGCCGTTCAGTTCACCTTTATCGGCCAGCACCACGTCAGGTAAGCCCTGTACCGGCCAATCATCGGCATCGATGTCCAAGCTGTACTGACGACAGTATTCCACCTTGTCCAACACGGTGTTAGCCAGGGCCACCATGGCGCTGACCCAGGATGGTCCCTCGAAACCAACGTACATGCCGGTCACCATGCGGCTGAACACATCCACCACGATGTACACGACGGGCCTGCCGACGATCAGGCTGCGATCATGCTCGGATACCAGGTAAATGTCGGCTATGGTGGCATCTATTTGATAACGATGGCCTGGCCCCAGGGTCTCGGTCGTCGAGGTACTCGTAAGGGGGCGAACATCCTTGGCGAAGTCGACGGCGGAAGTGCGGCGCGCTAATGTGTCGACAAAGTGATATTCGCGCCTATAGAAATAGCGGAATTGCTCCAGCGTGGGTAATTCCTTCGCCGGGAGGTCGGGCCGAATGGCCCCGATCAGATTCAAAGCGGCAGCATAGGCATCGGTAACTGACGGATGCTTTTCCTTGAGCAGCCGCTCCTCGATAACACGTCGGAAGATACGTTCAATGTCAGGAGTAATGTTGCTTCCTCGGCCATCCCGGACGATACGTGGTCTCCCCAGCTTGACGTGGCCCGGTTTACGGCGCTTCCCTCGTCCCCCGGAATTGATGTAATCCGGTAACAAGGCGTTCTTGCACATGCCGCGCTGCCAGTAACGCCTCAAGAGCCTGTATACCGTCTGCTTGGTGACACCGTGGCGCTGCATGATGGCCGTGACGATTCGCCCCCTGGACCGGCGCTCGAACAAACCGGGATCCAGCACCGCCTCTGTAATCATGGCCCAGGCGGCGTCGCGCTTCTGCCGGTCAACGGAGCCTTCTTCTACTTCCCGTAACGTTCTGTCCAAGAAGGGATCATCTATTCTCTGAATGGCCCCATCCATGAGCAGCCGTTCCAAATCGGTGACTGGAATCGAAGCTGGTAGAGCAGTGGCCGAATCGATGTCGATCCAGATAGCCAGCTCCGCATCACACCAGAGCAGGCGCCTACGATGTTCATCAATTCGAAAAACCTGGTTAACGGGAAGCACGGAGTACCTCCTGCCATTGGCTTTGGGGAATTCCAGTAAGATCCGCCGCCTTGAGCGTCCGATACGGCTTATTGATATCGAAAAGAAAATAGTGCTGCGCCAACAGCTGGCGGAGCCAATAGAGCGCTTGACCAGGTTCCAGCCCATAGGCCATATCCAAACCTTGGGCGATGGTCGTAAGCGGCCGGTCGGGATCGCGCTGGAACTCGTGCAGATACAACTTTTGGTAGTGATCGAGCTCGTCCATGGAGAGCTCATTTTCAGATTGGGCAGGATAGAGCCATTGGATGTTAGCGAATGCCGTCTTGGAGACCTCCCTTTCGGTGACGATGGCCCAAGGAATTTCCTTCTCAGCCCAGTACCGCCTCTCGAGTTCCAGCCTCTCGACGACCTCCGACTTCTCGAGATCGCTGCTGTACTTGGCCTGGATGGCCATAGCCGGCCTGGCGGAATCATCAAAATCGACCAGGAAGTCGCTGCTCAGCACCTGTGGAGTGCCCTTGAACCTTGCATGAGGAAGGCCGGCTTCTTCGGCGATCCGGACCGTGTCCTCAACCCGCAAGGGAAACTGTTCTCGGACGTCGACGACCCTTGGCGACCAGTCCAGCGAAAGGAAGACCGCAAGCTCGAGATCGGACAGGAGATGATGCATCCGCTGGCACTTGCTGCCGAACAGCCGATGGGAGCGCCCTAGCGAGGAAACGTCCCTGGTATATATGAATGGCTTGTAGTCGGAGCCACGGCCTTGCCCACGCCCCTCCTTCAGTCGCTTATCGATCTGCGCCTGATTGAGGCCCTTGAAAGTTCCAGCCATAAAAGCCAGCGCCTTGTGTTGTTGAATTCAACATAGCCGACACTGGCTTAGGATGACATTTTATTATCAAGGATGATACTTTATTTTCAGGGATGATACTTTATTTTCCTCCCACATCTATATCCTTCAGCGCCGCCACAGAGCCCCAGGGGCGTCCCTCGGCGACAAGCTCGGCCCGGGCAGGACCGATGTGGGGCAGCCCCTCCAGGGCACCCTCCGGGCTCTCGTTGAGGTCTATGCAGCTCAGGTCGGACGGCGCCACGTCTTCGCTCGGTGTGGCGTCAGTGCCAGGCCAGGCATAGAGCTGAATCTCAGCGCCATCGGTGGCCAGGAAAATCGGCGCGTGGTCGGAGACCCTGGACCGAGCCTCCTCGTGGTTCATGCCCAGCAAGGTGGGAAACGGGATCACACCAGTATCGCTGATGGAGAGTTCGTTCGGGTTGAGCCAGAAGTTGTCGTAGAGGTGCCGGTACACGCCGGTCTCATGCGCCAGCGTGGTCGCCACACGATTCAGCGCGGGAGAGGCGCCAGCAGATCGCAGAGGCCCCCAGGCCTCGTGGTCCGGCTCCAGGTTGAAGTCGCCGGCCAGGACTCGCGGCGTGTCTGGGTAGACCTCCTCCAGCCATCCCCAGTAGTCGGCCAAGGCCTCCACCTCCCGCGCACGTTCGCTGACGCTATCCCCATAGATGACATGCAGGTTGGCCAGCGCCAGCTCCTGCCCCGTCTCGCGATCGCGGAACATGGCTGAGTAGGGCTCACGGGCGAACACGTCATCATGATCCAGGAACACCACTGCCCCCTCAGCGTACTCCACCTCCGACAAGCGCCAGACAAAGCCGTAGTGCTCCCGGTAACGCTCCCCCTCGCCAAGGGAATGGCTGGCCATGGCTCCCCAGGCTTCGCCGGTTGTCGACTCGAGGTGGGCGACCAGCTCCTCGAGGGCGCTCTCGTCCATCAGCTCCTGCAAGGCGATGAGGTCCATCGACTGGGCGACATGGGCGACCTTCTCGACTTCCTTGCCGTTGTCCCAGCCGAGTTGGCGCACATTCCAGCTACCCAGGATCATGTCGGCTGGCGCCAGGGTGGGAGAGAGCGCCAGCACAGCACTGGCAATCGTGATGGGGGCTTTGAATGTCATGGTTCCTCCGTGCTTAGGATTTATCGCCCCGTGTCGGTTGTGACGCATCGGAGCGCTGGTCTAACTGGCCACGCAACACCTCTTCACGGGCGTGCGAGACCGCGAGTTCTGTCCGCGTATCGGCCAGCTCTTGCCTGATCCCCTTCAGCTCCTCGATCTGCTCCCGGGCGGTCTTCAGCTCGGCGTTTGCCTCACTGGCCGAGGCCCTGAGTTGGTCGATGGTGCTTCGTAGGCTGGCGCTCTCTTCCTTCAGCTCGTCGTTCCGCTTGGCGGTCGAGGCTTGCTCCGAGCGCAGGCTGGCCTGCTCCTGCTGGAGCGAGGACAGCTCCTGGCTGACCTCTTCCAGGGTCTGCTGGTGGCGTGCTTCCCGCTGTCGTGCAGCCTCAAGCTCTCTGGTGGTGCTCTTGAGGTCACTCTCGACGGTGGCCAACTGGTTGCCGATCGAGGCCTTGTCCTCGCGCAGCTGATCCACGGCCGACTGCAACTGCTGTACCTGGCCCCGAGCTGTCTCCAGCTGGTCGCTTTGCCGGCTCAGCTGGCCATGGAGATCGTTGACACGCTCCATGGCGTCCTCGGCGCGTTGCTTGGCGGTAGCCGTTTCGGTGGCCAGTGTCTGGTTCTCTTCCGTCAGACGTGCAACCTGTGCCTTCTCGTGTTCGTGGTCCTCCCGCATGGACGCGATCCGGGCCTCAAGCCGCTCGACCTCCCTGAGGGCTTCATCTCGTTCGTCATGGGCCGCCTTCAGCTGCTCAGTCGACTGGGCGCGAATCCTCTCAACATCCTCATCCGCCAGCTGGCTGGCGCTACGCCACAGCTCAGCACCAACGCGCTCGAGGACCGTGCGAATTTCCTTGGGCATGTCCCGGATGGCGACAGCCGTGACCATCTGGCTCTCCCTCCACTCCCGCATGACTGGCGAGATATGGGACAGGGAGCCGCCGCCCAGGCGCTCCCGGACCTGCTCGTTGGTGGGCTTGTCCACGCCTTCCGCTACCAGCTCTTCCGCGGCCGCTACAATGCGCTGTTGGATCTCAGGCTTGATCGTCATGCCTCTCTCTCCCGGTGTATGTATTGTATGTATGTATAATACATACAATACATACATAGCGCCACGGGAATCGCCCGTCCAGAAAAAAGCCTTCCCGTGGGGGAAGGCTGTTGAATGGGTGTTGCTGTCACGCAACCGCAGTAGCGGCCGGTGAATCCGAGTCTTCATCAAGCATCCCGCACTCTTGTGCGAGCTGTTCAATGAAGGTGACCGCCTTCTGTGCATCCGACAGAGCACGGTCCAGCTCCTTCGCCTGATCACCAGTAAGCCGTGAGGCCCAGCCGGTGAGGTAGGACGCGGAGTTTTCCGGGGTAGCAGGCAAGCCAAAACGCATGGCAGCAAGCCAGGCGCCAGCTTCCGCTACTACCTCCTCTCGAGCGCGATCGCTTTTGTCGCGGTTCAAGCGGTTGGCAGCGCCAGTCGCATGAATCAGCTCATGCAGCCCAGTCGCCGCAATTTCGCTGACTTCATGGAACTGCTCAGGGCGAGGCAGGCGGATACCGTCCGTAGAGGGCCGGTAGTAGGCCTTGTCGCCTCCCCAGGTCAGAGCTACCCCTGAGGCCTCAATCAGCCGCGCAACGAACTGCACGGGCTCTGGTTGGGCCTCAATGACGGGGGGCTTGGCAGCTTCCGTCAGCGGGTCAGCCAGCTGCTGCTCGTTGAAGACGTAGAAGATTCGGTTCACCGGGATGACCTTCTCCTCGATGTTGCCGTTCTCGTCCTTCTCGCGCTTCTTGTGGAATTTCCAGAATTCCACCGGAGTGCCCTTCTCACCCTTGCGAGGGTGTGTGCCAAGATCCTTCGCTTGCTTGAAGGTGACCCAGGCAGGGCTCGTGTAGCCGAATCGATCTGCTGCGACCCAGAGGCTCACGATATTCGACCAACCCGTATACACGCGGCCTGATGAGGCGTTGTAGGGCTGGCTCACATCCGTGTCACCAGGCTTCCAGGGTTTCTGCCAGGGGGCGGTGCCTTCCTTCAGGCCCTGGATGAGTGCTTCCCGAATGCCGTCGATCGCACGCTTGCTCTTGCTCATGATCCATCTCCTCTCTCATTCCTGCGGAATGCAGGTCTCGTGGGGAGATAGGGCGGGTGGTGACACGAAGGGCGGCCAGGTCAGTGATCTCCCTATCTCTGGGTGAGGCCCGGCAACGGGTATGAGAGAGAGGAGAATGTGATGAAGCGCACGAACCAAATGGATCTGTTCGCAGTATCCGAGCCGGCTGAGGTCTATGCCTTCCCTGGAAAGGGGCTTGCAGTGGAACCTGGCCAGCGCAAGAAGGAAGAGGACGCTGTGATCGCAGAGGCTCTGCGGATCATCGAGAGCCGGGTCTATGGCAAGTACCAGGACTTTCACGCCGTTTTCACTCGGCCGAACATCGTTCTGGACTACCTGACGCTTCGCTATGCCACCGTGCCCTACGAGGTCTTCTCGGTTAGCTGGCTGGATTCCCAGCATCGGTTGATCGAGCATGAAGAGCTGTTCCGGGGCACGCTGGACAGTGCTTCGGTCTACCCGCGTGAAATAGCTCGTAGGGCTCTGGAGGTGAATGCTGGGGCTGTGATCCTATCGCATAACCACCCCGCGGCGACGACAGAGCCGAGTCATGCAGATCGTCAGATCACGAAGCGCATCCAGGAGGTTCTTGGGTTGCTCGACGTGAGAGTGCTTGATCACATCATCGTGGCAGGCACGGAATGCACGAGCTTCGCTGAACGAGGCTTGATGTAGCGATAGCGGCCTAGCCGCTTCATAGCCCCTCTGGCAGCTTTGCTGGAGGGGTTTTTTCATGGCCAGTGTATGGGCCTGGGAAGCAGTTAGGGCTCCTGTGGTGATGGCTCGAAGCCCATACCTGCCGATGGTCGATCGTCCCGAACCGTCTATGCGGTTATAGGTAGTAAAAGGGTTATAGGGTTTGGGCGGGGCTAAAACAGGGATAGGGGCGGTAGAAAAGCGGGTAACCTGATGAGTTAAATGGATGTTTGCCGAAATATCGGTGCAGCATCCCCACCGCTTGCGGTGCAACATCCCCACCGCCTGCGGTGCAACATCCCCACCTATGGCCCAAAGTTATTCAAGAGATACCCACAGAAAACTCGAAATTGTCCACATTTGATGGGGTTGTGGCGCCTTCGGTGCAGCATTCCCACCTATGAAAACGGCCGCCATCCCGATTGACAGTCACTCCTCCATCTGGGCTCTCCCTTTCGGTGCAGCATTCCCACCGAAAAAAGCAGCCACCCAACTGATTAAAAAGTAACCAGTGCAACATCCCCACCGAAAGTGGCCGCCTTCGGTGCAGCATCCCCACCTACGAAATGGCACTTACCCACAAGGTTGCCCACAACAAATGTGGATACCGGGACGGGCCACACACACTTTATACCGTTAACATTTGGAGCGATGCCTTGCCCCCAGGTCGGCAGCTCGAGGACAGAGCGGGGATGGGCTGGATCTCGACTGGCCTGGGCTTAGGTATGGAGGGTAGGGGAGCCGTAGGTTCCTGCTTGAGCACAAGAGGAGGCAGAGCTGTGGCCGGTGCCCATCGTGGTTTCACGGATGGTGGCAGCGATCGTGCGTTCACATGCGGCGCAGCGTCCCCACCTATCGGCAAGGCCGGTGCTGGCGCCCGTGGTGGCCATCGGTGCAGCGTTCCCACCTGCCGGCACGGCCAGGAGACGGTGCTCGAGGTGCCCATCGGCGCAGCATCCCCACCTATCGGCAGGGCCGGTGCTGGCGCCCGGGGCAGCCATCGGTGCAGTGTTCCCACCTACGCCAGCATGTGACCTGGAGCCGGTGCTCAAGGTGGCCTACGGCGCAGCATTCCCACCTACCGGCACGGCCAGGAGACGGTGCCCAGCGCGGCCATCGGCGCAGCATCCCCACCTACCGGCACGGCCGGCAGCTGGCGCCCCAGGGGGCCATCGGTGCAGCATCCCCACCTACCGGCAGGGCCGGGAGCCGGTGCCCAGCGCGGCCATCGGCGCAGCGTTCCCACCTATCGGCAGGGCCGGTGCTGGCGCCCAGGGCGGCCATCGGTGCAGCGTTCCCACCTATCGGCAAGGCCGAGAATCGGCGCCCAGGACGGCCTGCGGTGCAGCGTTCCCACCTACTGACAAGGCCGGGTGACGGGGCTCGAGGTGGCCATCGGTACAGCGTTCCCACCTACCGGCACGGCCAGGAGACGGTGCTCGAGGCAGCCATCGGTGCAGTATTCCCACCTGTCAGCAGGGCAGGGTGCTGGCGCCCAGGGCGGCCTGCGGTGCAGCGTTCCCACCTACGCCAGCATGACCTCGAGCCGGCGCTCGAGGTGGCCATCGGTGCAGCATCCCCACCTACCGGCACGGCCGGGAGCTGGCGCCCAGGACGGCCTGCGGTACAGCGTTCCCACCTATCGGCAGGGCCGGGAGTCAGTGCTCATCGTACTTTCACGGACGATGGCAGCGATCGTGCTTTCACCTGCGGCTGGCGATCCTCGCAGCTCCTCCCAAGACAGGCGCGTTGCAGGCGGCCTGCGGTGCAGCGTTCCCACCTATCAGCAAGGCCGGGTGCCGGTGCCCAGGGCGGTCTTCGGCGCAGCGTTCCCACCTATCAGCAAGGCCGGGTGCCGGTGCCCAGGGCGGTCTTCGGCGCAGCGTTCCCACCTATCGGCAAGGCCGGTGCTGGCGCCCGTGGTGGCCATCGGTGCAGCGTTCCCACCTGCCGGCACGGCCAGGAGACGGTGCTCGAGGTGCCCATCGGCGCAGCATCCCCACCTATCGGCAGGGCCGGTGCTGGCGCCCGGGGCAGCCATCGGTGCAGTGTTCCCACCTACGCCAGCATGTGACCTGGAGCCGGTGCTCAAGGTGGCCTACGGCGCAGCATTCCCACCTACCGGCACGGCCAGGAGACGGTGCTCGAGGTGCACATCGGCGCAGCATCCCCACCTATCGGCAGGGCCGGTGCTGGCGCCCGGAGCGGCCATCGGTACAGCGTTCCCACCTACCGGCACGGCGAGGAGACGGCGGCCGGGGCAGCCATCGGTGCAGTGTTTCCACCTATGCCCTCACGGCCGGGAACAGTGCTCGAGGTGGGCAGCGGTGCAGCAGACTTATCCTATCTGGAGAGGGGAGCGGTTTTCGGTATTAGCAAATTCTCGCCTAATAAAAATGGCCGCAGAAAACATCCTGCGGCCAGCTTGATTAGAGGAGTTTATATGAGGTCTATTCACTCTTCCCAGAGTTTGTTAAAGCCTTCTTGGCAGTAACTATACCATTCTTGTAGTTTGCCTTTTTCACCACCTTAACAAATTCTTTGGTGGGGTATATCCTGTAGACAATATCAACCAGTTTCTTTCCATCCTTTATTCGTTCTCCATCATCGTAACTTTCGATGACATTGTGTTCCTTCAGCGTTTCAAGAGCTGTCTTCATGGCCCTCACGTTCGTCTTCATGAGGTCAGAGAGGCCCCTTGGGCTCCCTTTGAGGAATGAGACAAGGCGCGGCGTGTAGGGGTTGCTGGAGGATGCTTGGCTCCAGTGGTGGCTCATTCTCTTATGTATATAGCGAGCCAATGGGCTCTTGATTGCCATAGAAGTTTTGTAGTCATACAGCCTGAAAGTATGGTTATGAATGCTGTCCGTTACCAATGGATTGAACTGCACATAACACTTTGTATCGCCTTCGCGTAGTTTCAGGTCTTTTCTTGTGGTGAGCCCTACCATAGGGAAAAAGCTGGATGAGATTACTGTTTCGCCGTCCTCAGAGACCGTCTCAAGCTGTGCGCCACGGCACACAAGTATGGCCTCTTTTATCTCGCTGAGCTTGAATTCGTGATTATTCTTTTTAAGCTCATTGCGAAGCTGGTAAAAAGTAAAAAGCACACCAACTTTTCCATCGATCATTGCAATTCCGCCGTTTACGGCGAGTTTTCTTAGAGCATCTTCAATGATTTCTTCACGCTCACCAGGATAAACAAGCTCCGGTTCTCCGGGGCGTGTTTCGATAAGGGCAGGGCGAACCTTTACCTTTATAACTCTTCCACCGACACGGCACTCTCTTTCCTTTGCCGCCGCTTGACGAATATCTGTGAAACGGCGGCGCCTATCTAATGAGTATTTGGGCAAAGAGTCATAAATGTCGATGCTGTTGCTGTAGTCTTTATCACGAGCATCCAGCAGGCTGAAAAGGTCGAGCTGCGGCGTCTTGCTCACCGATATTGCCTGTATGTCCTTGTCATTGCTGCGCTTTTTCGACATCGTAAACCCCTACAGCCTGCTGCTAAATGTGGCCTTTTATTTCTCTTCAATCAGCCAGGAGTCAACAGTTTCTGACCCGTACTGCTCTTTCCAAGCCTTCAAAGTCTTCTGGTTGCCGCCTCTAGTCTCGACAATCTCACCAGTTTCTGGATTCTTGTAAACTTTAAGTTTGCGCTTCCGCCTTGTTTTACTGCTAGAAGGTTCTGGTGATGAATCAGGAGCCAGTGCGGCAATAATCTCGCCGGGAGACTTGTCATATTCATTCATCAGCTCCCTCAGCTTATCCAGAAATTCCTTTTCTTTCTGGAACTGAGGAGACTCTTCTAAATCCTGCATCTTCTTGCGTATCGTTTTGATTTCCTGCTCGAGCTGGAAGTACCTGGAGAGCATGCTCATCGAGATTCCTCTGAATATGGCAAGTGTGCAAAGCACATATTGGCGGCATGGAAGTCCGGTGTCAATGGCACGGCCTGGATGATGTTGACCAGACTGGCGCCCTCGGGGTGGCCTCGGGGAGCGTGCGAAATGGCGCGATCTGGCGAAATCCGCAAGGGTATGGCGAGCAAAGCCTCTCAGATTTTGCGTACAGGCGCCTAAAAACCGACAGGAAAACCGGAAAATGCTTTTAATACCAATAAGATAGGAATTAAGAGCGGGGTTGTGAGTGATGCTTATAATCCACAAAAAATGTAGCTCGGGCTGGCTATCCATATCTCTACTTATTAAAATGGTCCTTTAAGAAAGTAGAGAAGGGCGATAGGGGTAACTAGCCTGTCCTGAGGGCCACTGGAGAAGGATTCACGCATGAAGCTACAGGCCATCTACAAGATCGCGCTCGTCAGCGACACCTTGGTGGTGATCATCGATCAGGATGGGCCGCGCTCCATCACCAACGATGCCCAGGGCGTCATCGACCGCCTGACTGCTGAGCTGGGTGACCTGGGGCGGCGGCGAGTCTACTACCGCGACACCATGGGGCGCTTCGATGAGATCAGGATCGAGGGTGGCCGCTTCACCGGCTTTGCCCCCTGTAGCGAGCATCAGCAGGAGGCCTTTGCTGAATGGTGCCTCGAGGAGGTGTAGCGATCGATGCGCTGCTACACGGGAGACCTTGCTCATCGCTCCCTGGCCAGGGGAAGTGATGGCCATGGCTGAATTCACCTGGCGGTGCCCGCGAGGCCGCGGCCCGGGCGAGCCCGCCAACCATCTGCGCAGGAGACCTGAATGGTAGATCAAATCACGATGCCGCCGAGAGCCGGTTACTCGGCTGTCCTGGCCAATGACTTCATGGTGATCCTTCGCGATCACGGAGAGATCGTGAGCGTCCGGGAGGACGCGGATTCTGTCCTGGAGCACCTGAGCTGCACCATCCCAGGCGGCCTCAAGCGCCAGCGCGTCTATGTCGAGGAGGCGCCTGGGGGCGACGACTTCTACGAGCTGAAGCACCAGCATGGCAACCTGGACGGGGTTGTGCAGTGCTCGAGTCACCAAGCCGACCATCTCACGCAGCTTGTGTCGACCGAGACGGTAGGTGGTCATGGATAGCGAGCTGACCCTTGTTCGCCCCCAAGGCTCCCTGGCGCTTGCGGCCGGCGCCCAGGACGCGCTATCGGAGGCCAAAGGCAATGCAGGGCTCTCGTACCTGCTGAACCTCAACTCCCGTCGCAGCCGGGTCACGATGCGCTCGCACCTACAGTTCATCGCCAAGCTGAGCGGTGGCTATGACATCCGTGGCTGCCCATGGGCGCTGATCCGCCGTGAGCATGTCCGGTCGATCGTGGAGATGATGACCGAGGTGGGAAAGGCGCCAGCCACGGTCAATGCTGCCTTGTCGGCCATGAAGGGTGTCGCCCGTGAGGCATGGGTCATGGGTGACATGGACAGCGAGAGCTACCAGCAGATCCGCGACTTGAAGGGCGTCCCTGGCTCCCGTCTGCCTAAAGGGGTCCACCTGGATGAAGCCTCGATCCAGGCCCTCAGTTCCGCATGCGAAACTGACGACAGCCCCAAGGGCATCAGGGATGCAGCGTTGCTCCAGCTGCTGGTATCGACAGGGCTTCGCCGGTCGGAGAGCGTTTCGGTGGACCTGGAGGCGATCGATACCAGCCGTAAAGCCATCAGGATCGTCGGGAAGGGCAATAAGGAGCGGCTGGTCTTCTTGCCCGACCGGACGTTCAACCGACTCAAGGCCTGGCAGTCCTGTCTTGCCCGTGACACTGGCCCCTTGTTCACCAGAGTACGCCGGCATGGGGTGGTGTGCGATCAGAGGCTGACCGATCAGGCCGTCTACTACATCATCAAGGAGCGTGCGGCCCAGGCCGGGATAGACGAATGCGCCCCTCACGATTTCAGGCGGACCTTTGCCACCAACCTGCTTGATCGTGGCATTGACGTGCTGACCGTGCAGTATGCGCTGGGGCACTCGAACCTAGCGACCACGCAGCGCTATGACCGTAGCGCGGAACGACGCCTCGAGGAGGCGATGAAGGGACAATGAACCAGGAGCCCGGAATGCGAAACATCCAGATCCTGCATGACCGTGAGCGCTTCAGAGAGATGCTGAGCTATGCGGTCTCGCGGGAGAATCTGTGGGGGAACATCGACGTGATAACCCGAGACGGGGCGCCGGGTCTGCTTCTCGTCGTGCTCGATCAGCTCGACATGCCCAACCGGGTGTCCTCAGGGGTTGTCCATGAGTGCTACGGAGACGCACTGGCCGATCTGGGAGACATCCTGGATGATCTTAACCCTGACTTCCGGCCTCTGAGCCACTTCTAGCCAGGCGGCATGACATGAGAAAGGGAGGCCGTGGCCTCCCTGGGTCGCGTGGTCGGTCGGCGTCAACCGAAGTGATTGCGGAAGGAAGACGGGTCGAGGATGCCCCATCCCTCGAGGGAGTAGTACCCGTTGGCGCCCTCTGGTGAGCTTGGATCTCGGATGAAGAGGATCTTCACCTTCAGCTCCTCCCGGATCGAGGTCAGCTGTCGTTTGACGGTGCCGGCAGGTATGCCAGTCTCCGAGGCGATGTCCTGAAGCGACGGCCGCTCCATGGTGTCGATCGCCCGCAGGATGGCGTACTTGCGCTGTGTGTCTCGCGATAGGCTCGGCATCGGTACTATTCCTCTCCCTCGACGCCAAGCAGCTGTACGTCCGACACTCGAGCCCGCAGCGGCTCGTCGTCACCATTGTCGAAGCGAACCCAGCAATAGCCCGCTTCAGGGTCGATCCGGTCGGTTTGCAGCACACCGCTACGATGCCCGTCTGAGGTGCTGACGCTGACCACGATGCGAGCCCGGGTCGGTTCCTTGGTTGGCACCGGCTGGGGCGGGGTGGCGCTCTTGGCCTCGGGGTCTTTCCGTGCATCCCGCTTGGGAGTGGCCTTGTCCTCTTGCGGCAGCTCGGCGCCAGCGCCAGCTTCTTCTCCCGCAGCAGAACCTCCCTGGCCAGGCGAAGGGCTGGATGACGCTTCGCTCGAGCCCGCGGAGGTGCCGGCACTTGGCACCTTGTCGCCATCGCCGCCCTCAGAGGGTTCCTCGAATCCCCGGAGGCTCGGTTGGTCGTCGTTGGTCCCAGGGCCAGGAGCCGGCGCCGGGTTCTCCGGGGACGGGATCTCGGGATCTTCAGGCAGGCCGCCTTTCTTGGCCTGCTTCAGAAGCTCACGGCATGCCTTCCGGCTGATACCTTCCTCCAGGGCCTTGGCGCAGATCCGCTCTGCCTGTTCCGGGGCGATAGAGTGCAGCTGGCGCAGCGTGTTGAGCGATTCCGGGTCAGACGTAACCTCCTCATCGTAGAGGCGCATCACGCAATCGGGGAGCTTCAGCAGGGACAGGTGAGAGGAGACGTACCCTCGGGACTTGCCCAGTCGCTTGGCGACATCCATGCCCTGCCAGCCGCGATCGATGAATTTCTGGATGCCCTTGGCGATCTCCATCGGGGTCAGGTTCTCGCGCTGGATGTTCTCGATCAGCTCGCCAGCCGTCTCATCCAGGTCGTCCAGCTCCTTCTTGTTGACGATCGCCTCCACAGGCACACCAGCCAGCTTACAGGCTCGCCAGCGCCGCTCACCCTTCTGGATGCGGTATTTCCCGCTCTCGTCCTTGGGGTAGACGATGATCGGCTGCTCCTGGCCGTTCACCTTGATCGATTCGGCCAGCTCCTCGATGCCAGCAAACTTCTCTCGTACCTGGCCTTGCTTGGGCTCTACCTCGGCGGTATCCAGCATCAGCACCTCTTTCGCACCCTTGGAGCGACGAGACAGGCTTTGTAGGTTGCTCAGGTTTCCCAGTGCCATGTCAGCCCACCTTTTCCATGAGTTCGTTGATGACCGCTCGAATGTCCTTCGCCGCGTCACGCGCTGAGGTCGTCTTGATGCTCCATACGGGGACGCCGAGGTTGTTGGCCTCGTCCAGTTTACCGCGCAGGCCGATCTCCGCGGTGTAGACCAGATCGGGGACTGCTTCGCGCAGCTGCTCGCATGCCCGCAGGTGAGAGGGGAAGTTGCGGTTCAGGTTGTTGATCACCATGCCGGTGTTCTCCAGGTCGGGGTTCAGTTCCTCCTGGACGTTGATGATGGTGTTGAGCAGGCCTTCGACGCCATCCAGGGCAAAGCCGCTCACTTGGACCGGGCAGATGACGTGAGTGGACATGGTGAGAGCGGCGACGAGCTTCCGGCCAAGGCTGGGCGGGCAGTCGACCGCTACATAATCGTAGTGCTCGAGGATTCCGCTGGCCTTCAGGTTGTTGATCGGGTTGAGGACGCAGTTGAGCGGCATGGACTCGATTTCCGACAGCTCAGGGTCGTTCTTCTCGGTCCAGATCAGGTCCATCCCACGGGCGCACCGCATTGGGCGGATGTCGGTGTAGTCTTCCCGGAACAGGAACGCGGAGGGGGTTCCCGTGTACTCGCCTTCCTGCTGGCTCAGGCGACTGGAGGTGTTGCCCTGAGGGTCCAGGTCGATAGCGAGCACCCGAAACCCTGCCTCCTGTAGATGGAAGACAGTCTGGAGGCAGATGGTCGACTTGCCGACCCCGCCTTTCTGATTGGCGAAGCTGATGATCTTGGTCATGGTGTCCCCGGTTGCCCGGCCTCCAGAGGAGGCAGGATGGTTGGTCCTTGCCCGGCTCAGGATGCAGGGCCTGGCCAGGCCAATTTCGCATGCGAAACATAATAGTCGACATAAAGTGAGCCGACAAGGATCATAAGGCGGGACAGGTAGAGCATAAATAAGGCCTAGCGGGCGCCAGGCCGTAGAGGGTTATGCCGAGGCCTAAGCTGCCTCTTGTTCCTCGGTGGACGCCTCCTCCTCGATGACCGGGCTGACCTCGCCACCGAGTAAGCCGATCAGCTCCTCGATGACGGCCGCAAGGGCTGGGATGTGCAAATGGGCTTCGGTGTCGAAGGCCGAGGCATCGTCATCGGAGGGGGCGGCACCCTCGATCAGCGCGTCATCGAATTTGACCTTCTTGAGCGCCAGGTCGTCCTGGAGAACCAGCGCCAGCTGGTCGGTTCTGGCCACTGCAAGAGCTGAGCAGATTCGGCCGCCCTCGAGGTGTTGCTGGATCTCGTCGCTCTCGAGGTCTACCTCGGTGGCTTTGATCACGCCCTCATCACCGGATGGAGACTCAAGCTGACATGCCTCGCCCAGCTCCCAGCCTTCCGCACGCTCAGCCGGGTTGGCCAGCCAGCGTGTCATCAGGTCAGTAGCGCGATCGCGAGTGGCGAGAGGCGTGACCTTCAAGGAGCCGGTGGTCAGTCGGAGCAAGTCCAGGGCTTCCTCAGCTTTCTTGCGGCTGGCGGCATCCACCAGAATCCAGCCTCGCTGGGTGTCGATGGCCACCAGGAAGTGACCCGTGCGCTTCAGCGCTCTGGGCAGCAGCTCCTCGTAGACCTCCTCCTTCAGGATCTGCTTCTCAGCTCGCCGCAACGGAGATCCAGACGCCTTCTCGCGTGCCGCAGCACGCTCCTCAACCTCTTCTTTGACCGCAGCGGCAGGAAGTAGCCGCTCTTGCCGGCTGAAGCGCAGAACCAGGAATTGCGAGTTCACCGGATGCACCATCTGGTCACCACAGACGGTCGACCACCCTACCCTTTTGGCCTCGGTCGCGGCGCAGGCCCGGAACAGCTGCTTCTGGCACAGCTGGGCCAACTGGTCGGTGTCAGGGAAGCGGCTGTGGGCTCGGTAGATCAGAGCATTGTCGAACATGTAACCCCCTATCGCAGTGTGGTGACTATGGATAGGGGCGCAGGTGTCGGGTAGGCATGGAGCTAGGCACGTTATAGATAACGGTATAACTCCTCCTCCCCACCAGCTACGCAGGCAGCTGGCGATGCTGCCTACCGGGGGGACGCCGGCCCATCGACGCCCAGGGCCTCCCGGAGGAAGGTGTTGGCCGCTCGCCGGCCGGCATTATCCCGCATTCGGCCTGGGGCTCCGTCAGCTGCGGTGGCCCAACATGACGCATACGCCGCCAGAACCGGCTCAGCATCCTCCACCCTGCCTTCATTGAGGCAGTGCGTGATGTAGCGCTTGTCTTCATTCGTGAGAGGAAGCTCTCGGAGCTGTTCAAGGCGAGTATCTGCATGCGCCATATTGTAACAATACCAGACGATAATTTATAGGATTGCGAAGGGCCAAATGCCTAGTGCCGGCCCCCGCGGGGAGGTAGAGCGATCCGGGATCGGGGCTGTGAGCTACCAGCAGCAAGCGCCTCACGAGCGTCGTGGCCTAGGTTCACAACGCCATGGACGGCCTCCTTGAGGTTCCAGACACCATCCTCGTAGGGTGCAAGGCTGACCCTGGCCAAGCCAGCTGGGAGGTGGACTGTGAAGCTCTGAAGGCGGGGGTCTTCAGAGCTATCGATCAGGTCCAGCTCGATTTCATCGATGTGGTCGGTGGCTACGGCATACACCGTGTACCGGGCATCGAGACCCAACTGCTGGCGGGCGAGTTTGCTCATCATTTCATCGAACTGCGGTGGGGTGTCGGAGACCTTGATACTGGCTTCGTCCCTCATGAGGCCTCCCCCGGGGTGCCATAGCCGGTGGCTTTCGCCCGCCGATCGGTGCGATGACACAGCCTGCGGCCGTCGATCCATAACTCCCGGAAGATGCCCTCATGGGTGTAGACGCCGATTAGGACATCCAGGGGCTCCATGTAGTAGGTCGATGACGGCTGCTGGGTGTCATCGACCAGTGCCTCTTCTCGGACCTTCATCACCAACGCTGTTTGCCCAGCCAAGGGCACGGCCTTGTTCTTCATCCCCCACTTCCAGACGACGACCTCCTTGGGGGCGAACCGCTCGTGGGAGGGAGCCTCGTTCAGCATGTCCAGCGCCAGGCTGCGAGTGGCTGCCGTGATGGCGCGATCCCCTGGGTCGACTGTTGCCTGTTCGCCAGCGGGGGCCTTCCGTCCGGTGAGCCACCGGCCCAGCCCTGCCAGCCAGGGCTCCTTGCCTTGTGTCATGCGTCAATCCTCGGGTTTTTCCGGTTCCTGCCGACTGCGACAGCTACGCCAATCAGCGTCCAGCCAGCAACGATGGTAAAGCCCAGGTGGAGAAACGCCCCGTAGGGTGGTCCCAGCTTCACCGAGAGGAACATTGACCCGCCGAATGCAATGAACCAGCGGAACCAGTAATCAGCAGAGCGCTCCGCTACCCAGCGGGCCTGCTCCGGGGTGAGAGGATGATGCAGCCAGCGGCGGGGATAGATGGTCCTCTCGCGATTCCCATGGCCAACCTTGCGAGGCTGGCGCGGGAAGATGCGGTTGACGGCAAGCTGCGGGAACATGCCCTCCAGGGCACGTCGAGCAACACTGATGCGTGGCGGTTCATGGTGTGACATAGACGCCCTCTAGCACAGCGCCCGGGCTCCCCGGGAGGAGCCTGGGCGCCTTGGTCGGTCATGGAAGAGGTTACAGGTTGCGCATCTCGGCAGCACGCAGGGCACCGCGGCGGATCTGGGCTTCGCCGTTCGCGTCCTCGTAGATAGTGGTCGGCGTGGCGCCAATGCCCGCCTGCTGAGTCAGCTGGCTGTTCTGGCTCACGATGTCCATCGCCTCGGTGCTTGAGGCCCCGGAGATTGAGCCGCCCTGCTTGATGGTGGCCATGGCCTCTGCCGGGTTCTCAGAATCCACGATCTGTGCCGCTTCGTGCAGCGACTGCTCTCCCAGGAAGCCCACCGGCACCCAGCGAATGGTCACGTCCTCGAGGACATCACGAGAGGCCTCATACATGCGCTGGCAGTAGGGGCACTGGGTATCATAGATGACGTACAGCACGCGCTCGCCAGAGCCCTCTTCGACGTAGAACGGGGCATCCTGGATCAGCTCCAGCGCCTTGGCTTCTTCGTCGTCGGAATAGCCGTTGTCGGCCTGGCTGGCGCCAGCTCGACCCGGCATGTTCGCCAGGGGGCTGTTCTCCATGTGCTCTTCCATGTGCGCCTGGGTCAGGTTCTCACCGCCCTCACCGAGGATCATGCCGACGAACGCATGCTTGCCGTCCTCGGTGGTGTAGATCACGTTGGTGTCATTCTCGACGCTGATAACCCAGCCATTGATCCCTTCCAGCCCAGTGTCGAACGTCTTGTCCACCTTGGCGCCCGGAATGCCCAGGTCCGCTACGGCCTTGGGCAGCTCCTTGGCTCCCTCAGCTTTCGAGTCTTCGGCGAAGGCGCTGCCGGTCATCAGGGCAGAGGCGATGGTGACAGCTGAGGCGATCAGGGTGAGGTGCTTCATGGGTGTGCTCCTTGAGCTTAGGTTTGCGCCAGCAGAACTGGCGTGTCTCTCGCCATGCAGGGCATGGCCACATCGGGGTTTTCCTATCTGCTGCATCAAGGCAGCAGCTCTTCAATGTCCGCCTCGCTGCGGGAGGCGGCCTGTTCACGGGCCTCTTGGTTGGCTCGGCGAACAAGCTCACGGGCCTCTTCATAAAGGTCCGAGGAGCTGTAAGAGGTGTCACCATGGCGATCCAGGCTGGTCTCAATCGTTGGCGCGTCTGTCGGAAGGCCGAGGTCACTGAGCACCGTGTCGGTGATGTCCGGGAGTGACCCATCGAGCACGGCTGCCTGGCGCACGATCACCACGGCGCCATCCGCCACCTCTTCAATCGCGGGGCGCACGCCACTGTCGATGCGGGATAGGGTGGAGATCGCGGCGTCTCGTGTCTCACCGTCCTCGCCCAGCAGGCTGCTGGCTGCGGCACGGCGGGCATTCACGTATTTCGCGGTATCGAAGGTGACGATCTGCGGTGTCTCTGCGTCGGACGATGCCCAGGGAAGCTGGACCGGGATGGCGGTCAAGGCGAAGGCGGCAATGCCCAGCGCCCCGCCCACCACGGGGAGCACCCTTGCCAAGGGAGATTGTTCTCTGGGCTTCTGTGAATTCGGTTCGGTGTCGCTCATGGCTGCCCCTGTCGTCTACGCATGAAAAAGCCCCAGGAGTTACCCAGGGGCTGTAAATGAATGATTTAGAAGGGAATCTCCCCGTCTTCTTCCTCGTCACCTGCACCGCCATTGGCAGAGCGCGGGTCACGCAGAATGCGGCATGTGTCGACCATCAGGTTGGTGTACACCGTGCCATTTTGTGCCTTGCGGAAAGACAAGGCGCCTTCCACAAAGACCAGTTGGCCTCGCATCAGGCGGTCTTTCATCACTTCAGCGAAGCGACCACCGATGATGCAGTTGAGCCACATGGCTTCATCAGTCGACTTCTTGGCCATGTTGATGCCGAACCGAACGTAGGTGTTTCCCTTGTCGTTGGTGCGTGCTTCAGGCTCACCGATGTGACCGATCTGGATAGTCTTGCCCCACATGTTCAATCTCCTCTCTCTCAACATTCCCACCGAATGGGTCTCGGTAGGGGATAGGGGCACCACTGACACTAATGGCCGCCTCCTGGTGATTTTTTTCGATAGGCCGAGAAAAGCCCCCTAGCTCGAAGAGTTAGGGGGCGGGGAAACATCACCGCTGTAGGTGACGTGCGATCTTTGCCCTGGGCTGGAGGAATTTCCATTGCGCCAGGTTGTTGAGGAACATGCGGCGGAAGAACCGCTTGGTGAAGCTCACCACGAACACGTCCTCATCGCTGTCGATAGACTGCAAGGTGCTTTCCCGGTGCAACTCACGGTCAGGCCGGCGCACCTGGATCACAGTCCCGTCCTCGGTGGAGAACGCGAAGCCCTCCAGGTCATTCAGCGAGAACACCTCGAAGGCCACGTTGGCATCAGTGCCAAGGCTGGCCATCTCGCGCCGCGTTGGCTGGCGCCAGCTCCGTCCCGCTTGGCGAGGGAGGACGAATCGCGACCCTTGCTGAGGGTCGATGACGAATGCCACCTGATCCTCCTCGAGGCTGTCCTGGGGCAGCCCGCCAAACTCACGACCAAAGGCCAGCGCGTCTTCCTGGTTCACGATCAGCTCGATGTTCATTGCTCTCTCCTCTCACATTCCTGCGTGATGCAGGTCTCAGAGGGAGATAGGGCAGGGACTGCCACTCAGCTGGCGCCGAGAGGCTGGCAAACGGATTTCGCATGCGAAATCGGCGATCGCCTGGGTTGAGGGTATGCGGGCAGG
Organism: Halomonas sp. GXIMD04776; assembly: GCF_049808615.1. NCBI lineage: Bacteria > Pseudomonadati > Pseudomonadota > Gammaproteobacteria > Oceanospirillales > Halomonadaceae > Halomonas > Halomonas sp. GXIMD04776. The sequence goes on from NZ_JBNCAN010000010.1 coordinate 47,137, forward strand.
AAAAAGCCCCCTGACGCTTAGCGTGCAGGGGGCAGTGAATCATGATGCTGGACGAATCGAGCAGCGTGTCACCACGGTCTGGGGAATCCCCCGGTACTCACCGTGCTCCTTCACACGCCCCTTCAACACGACCTTATCCTCCTCGAGGGCCTTGCCAGTCTTCCAGACGATCTGGCGGCCTTCAGGATCTCGAAAGATATGCTTCCACATCAGGCCCCATCGCGTTTCCGACGAAAAGGACCGTTTCCGCACAACTTTCGTCTCAAGGCGCTCACCAAGATCCCCGGCGTACCCGAGGGCCTTCAGTGATTCAGCGCCAGCTTCAAGCTCCTCATAGCGGTCAAAGGCGGTTACCGCAGCGACCATGACGCCGACGCCACGCCTCAAGCCAACCATGTCGAATCGAGCATGATGAATGATCATCGACTCGAATTCGCCGAGGTCAGACTTCTCCGGGAGCACCTTACGCGCCCAGTGGATCACAGCGTCTGCCCGAGCCACATCCTCAGAGGAAAAGGCCTTCATGCCCTTGCTGGCCATGCGGCCGGAGCGTGCCATCTCCCCCACTATCTCAGCGGTGGCGAGGTCACCTGTCTCCTCAGCTCGAGCGCGTGACACGAAGCCTCGTTGGCGGATCTGGCGCACTGCCGCGGCCATCAGCCAGCGAAGGTCTACCACTGGCTCAGGCGGACGACCGTTGCTGAACCCAACCTCATCGATTTCCTCGACCATATTGATCACGGTCATCAACAGCTGGGCTCGCCGCATCATCGCGTCGGCTCCCTGACGGCCGACATAATCCTTCAGGCAGGTTTTCCCCACCTCCAGGATCTTGCCGGTCTCCACTTCCTCCAGGAGGAAGAGGTAGCGCCGCTCACGCTGCATGTGGCAGTGATCGCAGTCCCCCGTCGCATCACCTGAGCGATACGGCTCTGGGAGCCGGTTGTAAGCCCAGGCCAGGGGCGTGACCCGAACGGCTTGCGCCGCTGCCATGTCGATCCGCGCCAGCATGCGATACCCGTCGATCTTCGGGGGCTCGCCTGTGATCGCGACCTTTACGGCGAGGATCTTCTCCTCACGGATGTAGGACATGCGATCTTCGAGGTCGACCGTCTCGTGGGTCCACGGTTTCACCGCTTCTTCCAGGACGCTGATCTCGAAGGGCTGCATACCGAGCTTCTTGGCCTTGCGGTCCAGCTTCTCCACCTTCTCCCGCAGCGCGGGGAGGTGGCACTTGGGAATCCAGCAAGTGGTCTTGCTCGTCTGGGTAGTCATGATCGTTCTCCTCTCTCATTCCTGCGGGATTGCAGGTCTCAAGAGGAGGTAGGGCGGCCAGTGTCCGATCGACCGGCGACGGGGAGCGGGCATGAAAAAGCCCCATGCTGCGAACAGCAGAGGGGGCTGGAAGGATTATGCGCGTAAATTGGCAGCAGTGAGAATCGGCTGCACCGACCGCTGTAAACGGCCGGGCCTAGTTCGACTCACCACGGTTATGACCAGGGTGGTTAGCGAGAGGAACCAGCATTTCATTCACCAACCAGTCATAATCATCGGGGATGTCAGCTTGGGTTAATCGCCCAGACTCCACCATATCCGATAGCCCATCATGAAGCCTTTGGTAAAGGCTCAGAATATCGTCTGTCTTGGCATTGCTTACAGGTTGGGCAAGTACGCTCATGATATATCTCCTTTTCATACCAGCTGTATAGCCGGCCTCGCTAGGAGATAGGGGTGGAGGTGACCTATCACAGGCCATTACGAAAAAGCCCCATGCTGCGAACAGCAGAGGGGGCAGGAAGGGTTATGCGAGCAATTCAGCATCGTCGAGATGCTGCGAGGTAAGCCTCACGAACGAGGAATCCCCTTCTGGCCTGAAGACGTTTCGGCGCCGAGGCAAGTTCACCTTGGTGAACGTGTCGGCTTCCAGGCCACCAACGAACCGCACCTTGTACGGTAGCTTGATGCGATCGCCCTCTTTGAGTCGAGCACGACGCTTCTTTCCCTCGGCATGCTTGCGGCAGCGTTCGCGCCACTCGCTGGCCCACTTCAGAGAGTCACCCGTCACCACCCCAAGGCGCTCCAGCTCGTCAATCGGCGTGAGCAGCTTCAGGATGCCTGGAGGACACTGGGACAACCCAGGCCCTACGGTCTCATCCATCGACTTGTAGCAGAACTCTCCCTGGGCGCTGCTAGTTTTGGCGACCGCGGCGATCGTGAAGACCACCGGGGACTCGCCCTCCATCTCACCTTGCTTGGTGATCTGGACCGCAGCGTAGTAGGTAGAGCCCACAAAGCTCGACTTCAGCACAACATGGGAACCACTCCCGCTGGAGTAGTTGTCATCCAGGTAGGCTTTCCGGTCGGCCGGCATCGGCATGCACATAGTACCCATGATCTATCTCCTCTCTCATTCCTGCGGGATTGCAGGTCTCACAGGGAGATAGGGGGCGCCCTGACACCGCCAGCCTCGATTTCGCATGCGAAACTGGGCGCACAGCAGGGGCGGTCTCGGTGGGCCTCATGCGCTGTTCAGGATACCGTTCCAATCGTCCGCTTGAACTCCTCGCGCATTGCCGCAAGGTCTGCAAAATCAACCTCTTCCCCGATACTGCCATCCTGATTGATGATGTGGTATCGACCTCCATCCTGGGTCAAGAACATGACCTTTCCATAATGGGGAGGGGTGTGGCGGGCTTTCCGAATCGCATCCTTGATGTCGTGCTTCGTCTCAACAAGGCGCTGAATGGGCACGTCGCCAGGAATGTGAGAGAGGCAGACTACAAAATCAGGGTAAAAGTAGTTTTTGTGATCCCCGCGGACCACGCGAACCGCATATCGTTTCTTTTCAGGGTTACGGAACCACCACGATATGAAATCAGCACGGTCCAGCGCTTCTGCAAAGCGCAGCTCGTCGCTATTGAGAGCGAAGGTGAAATCAAAGCGGGCCGTGCGAAACTCCCGGTCTTGTAGCTTCCAGCTGGAAGTATCCATCAGCCGCTGGGCATCGTACTCAAGGTGCTGGTCAAGCTCTCCGAGCTGCTGTGAGTCAGGTGGCAGGACGCCATATAGATGCTTTTCTGAGCCCAGTAGCGGCACGCCATCAGCAAATAGCAAAGCATCGGGCAATGGCTCCGCTTCTGCCGTTTCAGCGTGCTCAGCAAGTGCGGACCAAAAGGCCTCAGCCAGCCTCGACTCGCTGGCGCGGATGAGCCAATGAGCCGCATAGCGGCACATCCGCTTGATGGTGGCATCATCAACATCCTGATCGGCATCTTCAAGGGCCTCTCGAATGTGCGGCTCAGTTTGCCTGGCCATAACGCTGACTAGGATCTTGCGGTCCTCCTGCTCGACATTCGGCAGACGTGACATGACTGCATTTGCCTGCTTGGCCAGCGCATTACGGTCTATCGTAATGCGAACCGATTGAGTTGATACCTTCTGCTGAGTTAGCTCGACGTGACGCTCGACTTCTTTGAGGCGGTCTCTCGCTGCCAGCTGCGCTTCGCGCATCAGGCCTGGAGAAATCGTAACCTGGGTCGCTGCTCGTTCCGTGATCTTCGCCATATCTAGCGCACTGGGGCGATTCTCACGCTTCATTGAAATTGGCACCTGGGGGAGATGGCGGCGGCAATGGTAAAGCCGAATACCATAAGCCCGCAGACATTCTTCAAGCTCTTTCTCAGTAGAAGCATCTTGCGGCGAGGGCCGCGCTGCCTCTTGATCACCCTCAACGATGGTGTCCAACTCATCATCAGTAAAAAGGGCTCCCTGGGGTTGCTTGCCAGTGCTGGTACTACTGCTATGGCGACTTTCGGCCCCATTGCCTGAAGCGTCCCCGCTTGAGTCACCGCCCCCCTGGCCAAGGGAAGTGGGAGCTTCAAAAGCGTAGGAGAGGGGCTTTTGCCTGGTGGGGCGGTTCGTGAAGGCCTGGGCACCCGACTTGGTGTGCCTCAATACCATTTTTTCTGTTTCACCTTCAAGCCGACTCTTGACGGCCATAGCGCTATTCACCGCAGCCTGGTAGCCCGCTTGAGCTTCAGCATTGGCCAAATAAATATAGGCCGTATTGAGTTCTGGTGGAATGTCATCGACATCCGTGAACGCCTGCCGGATAGGCTTTGCCACCCGCATGACACGGCCGACATATTGCATAGCAAAGTCTTGATCATTGACAGATTTTGTTGTCGCCAAGACAGCTGCGCGAGGAGCATCAAAACCTGTTCCAGCAGACTGCTTAAATATCAACACTTTCTTGGTGGTATCATTTGCGATAGCAGACATCATGACAGGATCTGGCGCATCAGCAGAGTGCTTCCCAATCGCATGAGGCGATACTCCACACTCGTGCATTAGGATCTTCTCTGCCGCCTCAATGGTTCCTTCACCGTTCTCGACCTGAACCAGAAGCAAAGGCTCCATCACGATGCCAATCTCATCCAGCTGACGCTGAAGAAGCAAATTCCGACGCCAGGCCTGCTTTATCACGGTAACTTTCAAGTCGGCTACATCATGAGTGGCTTGCCCAAGCTGATACATTACGGCCTCGATATAAGCCTTGTTCAGCCTGGCCTTTACCACATCAGATCGACTTACGCCAAAGGACTCAAAGCTAGATTTTCCGGCACTCGACAAAAATTGGTTGATACGCTGACTTTTGGGTGTGGCGGTCGCCATAGCAAGGTAACTGGGAGCCAGCCACTTTATAAAATGACCGAACTCAGTAGCTTCATCCAAAGCTATATGCGCTTCATCGATGATCACGCCGATTTCATAGCCCAGTGAGCGAGCCAGGCCTATGAACTCCGCGGGCGTTCGGGCGCTCTCACCACCCCCCATGTCATAGCCTGCCTTACGCCAGCTGGCGCGAGAAACGCCACTTGTTGTCGACAAAAGCACTTGACCTGGAGATGGTTGCTGGTTGAGCCCATTGCTTAGAAGCTGACCACTCAGCTCTGTAGCATTGGTTGCCAGGGCATCCAGTGTTTGCTGCAACAGCGTCACATAAGGAACAAACCATAGCCAGATCACGTCATGGTTTGTTGATACATTCCCTAAGACACGCGAGAGTATAAAGGTCTTCCCTGATCCAGTGGGCGCCCTGAGCAAACACGGCGGCTCACCGCTACCCTGAATGGTATCAGTAATGTTGTCGATAAGAGTGGTCTGAAACTCCTCAGGGACAAGCAACGCACCTTGCCCTGTGGTAATTTCCTCTGAAAGTGAGCGCGCCGCGGGGAGGGTCATTGGGCAACCTCCTCAACGGCTTTCCTAACACCTTGAGCGCGGCGGAAGGCATCATCCAGCGGATAGGATTCGACCGTGCGCGTCTCTTCTACTGCGCTGCGCACTGAGTCCGGGCGCGGAGAGTAGACCACAATGCGCTCCGCAGGCCACGAGGCGAGCCGGGATAAGACATCCTCGGTAACACGGCGACAAACCAGTATGGATGCGCTGTTGTCGTTTGCGGCAACCAGAATATCATCCTCATCTGCTTGCTGGTGAATTTCTCTCATTTCTCGAAGCGACACGAGGGCGTGCGCGTGCTCAGCCTCACCTTCAAAGTCGAGATCCGCTTCTTCCACAAGAGCCATGGTGAGGTAAGCGAAGCCATCATCCGTCCGATTTACACCATCACGCTCTTTGGCTTTCAGGACACGGCGTATACGCTCGGCACAAATGTCGCGACATAGATTTTTATCCGGCTCACGCTTTGTTGCCTCAGTGCTTGAACAGAGGATATATTTCCGACTGCCCCCATCCTTTTCATTCAGATCCATGACCGCATGGCCCGTTGTTCCACTCCCGGCAAAAAAATCTAACACAATATCGTTTGGTGCCGTGGCTTGATCCAGCAAATGGCGGATGAGCGTTAGAGGTTTGGCATAGTTAAATATCCGACTTCCAAATATGTCGGCAATGCCATTAGCGCCTTCTTTGTTCGTTGTAGACACGAAGCTGCCTGGCGCCTCATATTCGCCCTCCTCAAACCGAGGGACAATCCAGCTTGATAAAGGTTGGCGCTGATTCTTGAGATCGGCCTTGTATCGCTTAAATTGGGGCCTCCCAAACCCGACTGGAACACCAACCCAATCCTCTAGGTCAGGCAAACCACGGCGAAGCAGGGGCGTTTTTCCTGTCTTCGGAACATCCCCGCTGTCTATTGCCTTTAACAGATCGTCCATTGTTTCCCATATTTCGACCCGTTGACCGTCTCCAGGAAAGATCACTTGACCAAGAGAAATGAATTCCTCCATTGTCTTAGCCTGTACTCTCTGCCCTGGCTTGAGCCTTTTCTCCGTCGCATACACCCACACACGATCTGGGTTGGGAGGATAGAATATACCCGTATTTCTGTCTTCTAGCGGGTAGTATAAATTCGGCCTCTCTTTATACGAAAACCCCAGAGTCAGGTCACTTGTTCGCCATGGACCTCTCGGGTCACCATCATCATTAGAATACATGGCGTAACTCTTTTCAAACCCATGAAAAGCAAACCCTGGGTTCCCATATACTAATATGTGTTCATGGTCAGAACTCATGAAGCAACCCTGGTCGGCGTTAGAACCTTGGCGCGTCCTCCAGACCATGCTTCCCAGTCGACGACCCGGCATTACCTCATCCATCATCAGCTCGAGGCGAGACCTATTTTCGTCATTAATCGAGACAAGCATCACACCATCAGGGGTAAGCAGCTCGCTTGCGATTAGTAGCCTTTGGTAAAGAAATTCTAGCCACTTGGAATGCTTCCACCTGTCAGTCTTTGACACGTATGAATCGTTATAAACCCAATCCTTGGTCCCTGTGTTATAAGGTGGGTCAATATAAATAACACGAATCTTTCCTGCGTGAGTGCTTCGCAAGAGACGTAATGAATCGAAGTTATCTCCTTCGATAATTAAATTCCCGGTCAGGCCGCCCTTCGGGAAGTGAGACAGCTCTTCTGAAACCCTTGGGAGAACCATATTTCCATTCAGAGCCTTGTCATGCTCGATGGCATCACGTTCCCAGGAAAGCCCTAGCCGCTTCTGTGTAAGCTCTTTCGCAAGCCACGCCTTCAGCTCTTGAGCGCTCAGCTGGTCAAGTCTTGAAAGAAGTTCTGTTCGCTTGGTTGTCGTCATGTTCCGTTCTAACCCTGCTCCGCGGCAATGCCGCTCCTGGTGTCCTTCGTATGTTGAGGTGAACCCTACCACACGCCAAGTAAACAGCATCGCATCAGCGTCGCTCGCCTGCTCCATGGCGCCAGTTTCGCATGCGGAATTCTTGACGCTGCACTCTGGCCAAGGTGGCGACGGTCTGTATGCCCCGGCCGCATCGCCACGATCGCACAAGAAAACCCCTGACAGCACTAGGCTGACAGGGGTTTGAGGGAAGAGGATGGAGCATGACGCGAGCGCGTCAGTCCTCCCCAGGGAGCATGATGGTGATCACCGGCTCATGGTTGTCTCCAGGGCCTATGTGCATCACAGCACGCTTGGGAACAACCCGTGGGCCGTTCTCCCGTGGTTCCATGACTCTCACCGTGTACTCGACTACGGGCGAGTCTCGCTCCTTGCGTGCGGCATGAACCGCGAGCGACAGAACATCCCACAAGCGGCCTGCCTCATCCTGAAGCGGGCCGTGTGGCCTAGCAGCTTGGTCCCAAGCCACCAGCTCATGCCAGGCAGCAGTAGTCAGGGCGACAGGCACCTTGAACCCTGCTTCCTTGGCGGCTTCGTTGACTTCAATCAGACCCCCATCTGCGATGGCATCGCTACGGGTATACGAGTGGATCAGGTCAGTAGCCTCAAACATGAGCACGCACCCCCATGGACTGAGCTGCAAGGAAGGCTTCCATCGGCACTTCCGTCATGCTCCAGGAAGGCTCCCAGGCACCTTGGCGCATGACAAGGCGCGTCAGTCGCTCAGTCGCCATGCCAAGATCCCAACGCTTGCAGCCGCGGGCGGCAAGGCCGCTCGCTACATGCTCAACCTCCCAGCACCACGGCGCATCAAGATCCACGCCGTACCGCACCTTGAAGGTTTGGCCATCTACTCGCACCACAGCGAACACGCCAGGCTCAGTGCCCAGGTACTCTCCGTGGTTCCCGTTCTTGCGGGTGAAGACAACGGTTTCCAGACGATCGCCGATCGTTTTCATGATTGCTTCTCTCTCTTGGTTCTCTCACATTCCTGCGGATGCAGGTCTCAAGAGGAGGTAGAGGCAGGACTGACACTCGACCGGGAGCGTGGTGGTAAGGTAGCGGGTGCAGTTTCGCATGCGAAATCGGAGACAGAGCGACACACCATGCACCCTCCTTCTGAAGGCCTCAGGGGCGCCAGCCACAGCGATGACAGAGTGATCGAGGTCCGGCACCCGCAGCACCCTGATAGCCCCGACCCTGTAGCGCTACTGCTCATCCAGCGCACCGAGCAGCAGGTGGGTCAGGATCGACGCCTCACGCTCAAGGTGAGGCGCATCGGCAATCACCCCCTGTTTGGCACCAACCAGTTCTCCTGGTCTGCCTGCTACTCGCCGGGTGACAACAGGGAGCCCGAGCGCATCAAGCTCACTGACGGGCAACTTCGCCCCGGTGGAAACGTCATCATCGGCATGCACGACCTTATCGGCCACCGCGTTGGCACATACCTCATGGCAGAGATCGTGGCATGGGCCAAGCAATGGCCCACCGCTGAGGTCATGCGGATCGACTTGTCCTGGCAAGACGAGAAAGAGGGTTGCTGGGGAGGGAACAACAAGGAGAGGCGAGATCGATTCTATGAGCAGTTCGGCATAGCCTTTGTCCCGGGCACACCGGGTCACAGCATCACCGCCAAGTCCAAGCCCATGCGAGCCGGCGAGCTGGTCACAGAGGAAGCGGAGCAGGCCTGGCGGTCGAACATCAGGGAGAGCAGTACCGTCGACGCGATCGCGGAGCAGCAGCGAGAGATCGCCATGCTGGCGCAGGAGTGCCAGCGTCTCGAGAGGGAGGCCATGCGGCTTCGAGAGGCCTGCCAAAACACTGCACGCCGGCCTGTCAGGCAGGTGCTGTCACGCATGGCTGCCAGCCCGTATGCCTGGGGCATGGTCGTTGTGGGGGTTGTCGCCCTATCCCTGTCCAAGGTGGTGGGGTAGCTGGCGCTCAGGTAATCGGGAATCGACGCGGCCCCAGAAATGGAAAAGGCTCCCGGAGGGAGCCTGTTGAATAGCAAATCACAATGATTTGTCCTGGCGAGAATGACAATCTCCAGGATTGGGCTAACTATTGCCGTTGCGATGCTGCTGGTGATCGTTGCGCAAAATCTGAACGTAAGTGAAACCACAAACGCCTGCCATAAGCAGGGCAAAAGCCAAGATCATCCAACCAAAAGGTGTCATAACCTACTCCTCGGTATCAGGTCGGCTGCGCTCGTTGAGCGCATGCAGCATGATGCCTGTTACCCAGATGATAGCACCCAGAGCAAACAAGGCAACGGAATCGCCTAGGGCGATCTTGTCACTTGGGGCGAATAACCCGAGTACGCCGGCACCCATGGCGCCGATACCCAGCTTACGCACATCCTCTGTGACAACCTGGAGGCTTGCAGGCCTCATCAGTGGAGGTCGCTCTCGCAACCATCGTCGGATCTTCTCAAACATGTTTTCCTCCTCATTCCTGCTCTAATGCAGGTCTCATAAGGAGGTAGGGGGTGGGGTGACACTTGGAGGGAAGCCTCCCGCAGCAGCAGCTGGGGGAGGCAGGGAATCAGCGATCCGGGCGGACAACTAGGCCATAGAGCCCGTGCGTGACCGGATAAGTGCGGCGCTGGCCATCGATCGAAAGCCTCGTGGAGGCCGAACAGGGCCAATCACGTCGATGGAACCGCACTTGGGCGCATCTGCGCTCAATGCCGAATTCGGCAGGGTCTGCACCTTCATGGTGGCGCTCATACGCTCGCCAGAATCCACGGAGGTCGCTCGCCTCCCGAACGATCAGCACGTCTTCAGTGTTCTGCATGGTCTCTCTCCTCATTCCTGCGGGATTGCAGGTCTCGAGGAGAGATAGGGATGGCCATGACTCCGGTGGCCTCCCGCGAGGATCAGCTGAAGAGCTTGGGCGGCCCTGCCACCTCGGCCTTTGCGCGTTTGCCCTTTGCGCCAGCACCATTGTCGCTGCCAGCTTGTGACGCACTCCCGCTGGAGTGGCTGGCGGATGCCTTCTTCGCCTTAGCTCGGCGCTTCTGCAACCGCCGCTCGATTGGCGACAGTTTCGCCCCGGCCTCTTGGGCTCCTTCCTCGGCCAGAACAGTTTTCGGTGCAGCGTTCCCACCTACCGGGTCGTCCTTCGGTGCAGCGTTCCCACCGGCCGCCACAGCCTCTTCCGGTGCAGCATCCCCACCGCTGGCTGACGCCGTGCTGGCGCTGTCATCGTCCTCGAGGAGCCAGGAGGCGTCGTTCTTCGGGGCCGGCTCCGGGGTAGGCTTACCGGCCGCATCGGCGGCCTGCTCGCCTTTCGGTGCAGCGTTCCCACCTACCGGGTCTTCCTTCGGCGCAGCATCCCCACCGGCTGTCGCAGCTTCTTTCGGTGCAACATCCCCACCTACCGGCTCATCCTCCGGTGCAGTATTCCCACCGCTGGCTGGTGCAGTGCTGGCGCTGTCATCGTCCTCGAGGAGCCAGGAAGCGTCATGCTTCGGGGCCGGCTCCGGGCTGGGCGCACCGGCCGCGTCGGCGGCCTGCTCGCCTTTGGGTGCAGCGTTCCCACCTACCGGGTCGTCCTTCGGTGCAGCGTTCCCACCGGCCGCCACAGCCTCTTCCGGTGCAGCATCCCCACCGCTGGCTGGTGCAGTGCTGGCGCTGTCATCGTCCTCGAGGAGCCAGGAGGCGTCATCCTTCGAGGCCTGCTCCGGGGTAGGCTTACCGGCCGCATCGGCGGCCTGCTCGCCTTTCGGTGCAGCGTTCCCACCTACCGGGTCTTCCTTCGGCGCAGCATCCCCACCGGCTGTCGCAGCTTCTTTCGGTGCAACATCCCCACCTACCGGCTCATCCTCCGGTGCAGTATTCCCACCGCTGGCTGGTGCAGTGCTGGCGCTGTCATCGTCCTCGAGGAGCCAGGAAGCGTCATGCTTCGGGGCCGGCTCCGGGCTGGGCGCACCGGCCGCGTCGGCGGCCTGCTCGCCTTTCGGTGCAACATCCCCACCTATCGGATCGTCCTTCGGTGCAGCGTTCCCACCGGCAGCCGCAGCCTCTTTCGGTGCAGCATCCCCACCTATCGAGTCGTCCTTCGGTGCAGCATCCCCACCGCTGGCTGGCGCTGTGCTGGCGCTGTCATCGCCCTCGAGGAGCCAGGAGGCGTCATGCTTCGGGGTCGGCTCGCCGGCCGCATCGGCGGCCTGCTCGCCTTTCGGTGCAACATCCCCACCTACCGGGCCATCCTTCGGTGCAGCGTTCCCACCGCTGACTGGCGGCGCTGCATCCTCGAAGCCATCATCCAGCAGCCAGGACACGTCACTTTTCGAGGCCTCATCCTGGGCCGAGATACCCCCAGCGCCAGCGGCTTGCTCTCCTTTCGGTGCAGCATCCCCACCTACTGGCCCATCCTTCGGTGCAGTATCCCCACTGCTGACTGACGCCGTGCTGGCGCTGTCATCATTCTCGAGCAGCCAAGGCGGGCTGTCCTTCTGGGCCTTGCTCGGTGCAGGCTCCTCGCCTTTCGGCGCAACATCCCCACCGCAAGCTGACGACTCCACCTTCCCTGCATCGCCTCCAGGTTGTGATGAGGCGAAGAGGCTGACCTCGCATACCTCGGAGGCAGGGATGCCCTTGGGAATCTGGGCACGCTCTTCACGCTTCCCACTGTCCGCGGTTGGCACGACGCCACTTCCAGCGCTGGAGCGCAGCGGGCCGATCACCGTCACCTCATAGGCAGTCTCCCGCGGATACAGCCCGTGATGCTCCTCGGGCAGCTCGACCGCGATCATGCCTCGGAACTCAATGATGCCGGAGCGCACGCGCCACAGAGCTTGGTCAGCTGGCAGCGTCCACGTCTTGCTCGTCTCACTGCCGTCCGGCACACCCTCAGCTTCGGTCACCAGCCATCCGCGATCATGGAGCGCCTTCAAGAGGATCTGTGTGAACTGCCCAGTCTTGCCCGGGGCGCGATAGCCGCCGCCAAGCGCCTCGGCTACACCCTGCCCCAGCTTGGTCAGGGCGGCTTCACGGATCATCGGCTCGGACAGGTACAGGCGGTCGCCCACGCGAAAGCCCGCCGCCTTCACCCCCTTGGCCAGGCCCTTGACCTGATAAGGCACCAGGGGGATGACGCGCAGGAAGGCATCGATCGCCAGCTCCTCCACATCCACTGACTCCAGAACCTTGCTCTTCTCGGTGCGCGTCGTGAGCCCATCGATTTCCCGTAGCTGCTGGAGGAGGGTGCTCGCCCGACGCAGGCCCTTGTCGGTGAGCCCTGGGAAGGTGCGCGGCATCTTGGAGGGCGAGTGCTCGTACTTGACCGCCAGCAGAAGGATCGCCCGTTCATCATCCGGCAGCTCCCACCAGGCGGGAAACTTCGGCAGGAGTCGACCACCCTCCTTGTCGTGAGGGGAGAGCCGTACCCATTCGCCGTCCAGTTTCGCATGCGAAATCGTCTTGCCGATGTCGTGCGCTGCCGCAGCAAGGGGCAGAAGAGGATCGGCCCCTTCATACTCGAAGGCCTGATCCATGACGCCGAGGTGGTGCTCGAGCAGCGTCGTGCCATGGCCATCCCCGCAGTAGGCGTCAGGGTGTGCTTGCAGGTAGCCCAGCAGCTGGTGAATCAGCGGGAGATGATGGCGGGGCACGTCACCCGCCAGCTGTGCCTTGATCGGCTTGAACTTCACCGGGTCCGGTGTGGGCATGGACGTGATGGTGAGATCCATGCCACGAAACTCGCCCCGGGACTTCGCTCGATAACGACGCACGACCCGGCCGACCAACACCACCATGAGGACGATCAGCGTCCCCACGCCCATGCCGCCAACCAGCCAGGGCCAGACAGCATCGGCCCTGGCCACCACCGCCTCTGTGGCGGCTGAGGCGGCGTTCGCGGGATTGATGTCGCCCCTGTCCGCATCCCAGAAACCACGAGCCTCCAGCCACGCCTGGAGCGCTTCTGGCCCCATGGAGTAGAAGGCCACCATGCCAGCGAGGCTGTAGAAGACCGTCAGGGCAATGACGGATCGCAGGAGAGTCGAGCGATAGCCCATCAGGCTCATATCATGCGCTCCAGACGCCGAATCCGCCGATAGGTGGGCGGGTGAGTGGAGAAAAGCCCCCAGCTGGGTTCGAGGCCAGCTGGCAGGCGGCTTAGGAGATAGCAGCCGGCCACCGCCGTGGTGGCGCGTGCGGCATCGCTGTCAGCGCGATACTCCATGAGGCGCCCCAGGTGCCGGTCAAGCGCCTTGAACAGCCACAGCGCCAGCCGCAAGCCCAGGAAGGCGACGTTGTAATAGAGGCGGCTGACCAGCCCCAGGACAGGCACGGGACGCAGCAGCGTGTGAATCACCAGGGCCACACGGAGCGCCAGCCGCAGGATGAGGTGCTGGGTCCACCACCAGAGATTGGCCGAGGCATCCCCCCGGCGCAGGTGCGATCGCTCGTGCGCCAGCAGCCAGTCAAGCTCTGCCTTGGGCAGGTTCAGGGCAGCCCGCGTCAGAATGACCACCCCACCCGTGGGGCTCGGCATTGCATAGGCCTGAAGGGCAGGGGACTCGTAGACCCAGACCCGATCGGCCAACTCGCGAGCCCCAGGGAACAAGCGGCCAACCCGATAGCTGGCTGGCGCCAGCCGATACCCTAGCCAAGCGAGGACGGACACGGCGGCTCCCGCCAGAATGGCGCCTTGGGCCAGGGTGTGCGCGACGGCCATCTCGCCCGGGGGGCGCAGCAGCTCAAGGGGCACCCCGATGAAGACCACCACGGGCAGCACCACCATGATCGAGTAGCCCACCGCACCAGCGAGACACGCCGACAGGGCGGACAGAAGCGCCAGCACCAGCCAACCCTACCCTTGCCCTTCGGCAAGCATGCGGATGGCCTCTTGCGTGCTGTGGCCCGCCTCGGTGAGCTTCATCAAGCGAGCCTGATCCTTCGGGTTGGTCGAGTAGAGGAAGTACGAGTAGGGGTCGACCACAAACCGGAAGAGACCACCGCCGCTCTCGTGCTTGACGAACACCTCGGAGTAGCCCGCCCCGGGCTTCACGCCTCGCAACATGTCGAACAGGAACTCATCCTCGCCGCCCAGCTTGCCGTTCTTCTCGGCATAGTCCAGCGAGGGGCCGGACTGCTTGAGCACGAACGTCCAGGGCGCGTTATCGAAGGCGGCCTGGGCTGCCGGCGAGAGGTCGGTATCCTTGAAGCCCTGGGTGATAAAGCCGGCACTGCCGTAATACTTACGGATACGGCGGAACGCGGTCTCGATGAACTTGCCGCTCTTGGGGTCCGCCAGCAGATCCCAGGCCTCATCGATCAGCATCATCTTCGGGATGTTGCGGGGGCGCAGGTACATGTCCCGGGTGGTCCGCGCCATCAGCAGCGTCATCACCACGTTGCGCAGCTCACGGTCGACGTTCAGCTCTTCCAGCTCGAGGATCGTGAACTCGTTGGAGAGGTCCAGCTGAGGCTCGCCGTTGAACCAGGCGGCGTGGCGGCCGACCGCATAGGGCTCCAGCTGCAACGCGATGTTCTTGGCCACCCGATCACTGTCTGCCCGCTCCGCCAGCCACTGGTAGACGTGCTTGGTTTCCATGACATCACCATGCCTGTCATGACTCTCCAGGATGGCTTTCTCGATCAGCTGGTACTCGTAGTTGTCCGGCTCCCCAAGCGGGAAAGCCATCTGCGAGATAGCATCCTTGAGGACCGGGATCATCTCAGCGATCTCGCTGCCCCCGTCATCATCATCGAAGCGCTGTTTGCCGCGGATGCCCCAGAAGGGGTTGAGAGACACCGGGTAGTTGGGGTCGAAGCGCAGCTCCTGGCCGCCCAGCAGCTCGCACAGCTCCTTGTAGGAGCCGCCCACGTCGATGATCCGCACCACGCCATCCCGACAGCGCATGTCGGTGACGAACTCGTTGGCCAGGAACGACTTGCCCGCGCCCGAGGTCGCGATGACCGAAAAGTTGTAGGAGGTCGCTGAGTCGAAAATGTCGATGCACGACATTTGCCCCCGGCGCGATACCAGCAGCAGGCCGTTGGCATAGAGGTATGGGTTGCCCTGGGGGTCTTTGCGGACCACCGGGCCATTGCCGCCCCAGTCGCCCTGACAGATCGACGCACAGGCCCCGTTGAGACTCGAGACCATCTGCGCCCGCTGGAGGCCCGAGGTTGGCTTGTCCATGCGCGGGTTGTAGCCCCAGGGGAGCGAGGACAACCAGATCGGCAAGGTGATGTAGCGCTCACGGGACGCCCGGAACCCAGCCTTTCGCCACAGCGAAGAAACGTAGTCGGCATCCGAGGCCGCACGCTCGGGCTCCGTGATGATGTTGATCCCTGACCACATGCGCACCGGGCAGTAGCTCGAGCGAGTGTCATTGAGCAGCTGCTGGGTATCCCGGCGCCGTGTGAACAGGTGGGGCATCATGCCCTTGTACCACTCGGAATCGCTCATGCACTGCTTGGAGATCATCCCCATGCGCATGGTGATGTCGTTTCGCGCCTTCTCGGT
Source organism: Halomonas sp. GXIMD04776 (assembly GCF_049808615.1). Taxonomy (NCBI): domain Bacteria; kingdom Pseudomonadati; phylum Pseudomonadota; class Gammaproteobacteria; order Oceanospirillales; family Halomonadaceae; genus Halomonas; species Halomonas sp. GXIMD04776. Next base: position 62,796 of record NZ_JBNCAN010000010.1, read on the forward strand.
CGACGGCTTGTAGATCGTGGTGTGCATCCAGTAGGCCGGCGCGATCCGGTCGGTGGCCGACTTCAGCTCGCCCAGGAGGTCGCCCGTCATGTAGAGCCGCAGGTAGTCCGGGTAGGTGTCGATGGTGATCGGCACCACGTCGACTTCGCGCTCGTCATCGCTGAACTGGATGGCGCCAGACGACTTCACGCGGATTCGGGTCCGCTTGTCGAAAATCGAGTCGACAAAGCTCCCATCCTCCTCCTCGAGGCGCTGAAGCTCACCCGGGACCATCTGCGGGTTAGCGATCCGGCGCAGCACGCGCCGGGCACCCAGCTCGTTCATCAGCGCAGGGCCAAGGCCCATAGACGCGAAGGCCCCCTGCACCGACTGGCGAAACTCGTCGCACATGTGGCGCCAGGAGCGGATCTCTTCCGCGTGCTCCGGGTCACCGTCGAAGGTCATCGTGAAGAAGGCGAAGTAGTGAACCTCGCGAGGGTACAGGCGCTCGTTCGGCAGCAAGCTCTTGTTGTTGGCCGCAGCATCGAGCATGTGCTGGCTGCGCCGCTCCACCAACTCCTTGAGCATGGGGTCTTTGCAGTAGCGCAGCCGCCGTGTCTCCCAGGTCTGGATGCGGTCCTCGATGGCCGGAGAGCTGTGCGCGACGAACTGAATCACCGTGTCAGCTGGCGCCCGGGTAATCAGCGACTCGATCTGCTCCTCGATGTCCTTGCCGGCGACCATGAGCGGGGAGAACTGGATGCCAAACCCCAGCTGAGGGTGCTTGCCATCGTCCCTAACACAGTAGCCATCCTCGTAGTCGAGGTAGGGCAGCAGGGTGGCCGGGTCATCCCGCTCGGTCAGCGCCTCGGCCGCCTGGAGAGGGAGAGCCCGGTCTCCGTAGTCCGGTGCCCCCTGCTGGATCATGCGGCGCAACTGGTGCCGCATGCGGGTCATCGCAGTGATCTTCATCTCACTCCTCCGGGACGATCTGCATTTGCGGCTGGATGCGGTTCGGGTTCGGCTGGCGCCCACGCCCCGCAGGCGCAATGTGCAGCTCGCCTGGCGCAGGCCCGATCATGCCGGCGCCGACGCCTGCCTCGCGCAGCTCGCCATAGCGCCATGAATCGGGAAGGGTGACGTAGAGGTATTCGCCAGAGCGGAGAATCCCATCGTCACCGCGCCACGGGGCTACCCAGATACGCACGGGCTTGCCCGGTTGGTATACCGGCTGGTCAGTGAGACCGCCCCCGCTGTAGGGGCGCCACTGCTCGATCTGCTCCTCCTCAGCCTCGGAAGCGGGCTTCACGCCCTCCATCACTGACTCGCTTGAGCCCTCATTGGCCACGGCCGCGGTGTAGACATCACTGGTGCCCACGCACTCTTCGCCGAGATCGCAATCATGTTTGACGGTGGCGCAGCCGCCGAGGAGCAGCAGGGCGCCCAGGGGGATCAACAGCTTCTTGGTCATCGGGTTACTCCTGGGTCGGCATCTTGTCGGCCAGCTCGTAGGCTTCCCACTCAAGCTGCTGACCTTCCTGGATCACAACGGTCCCGCGGCGGCCAGAGGGAACCTCGATCACCGGGAACATGGATTCGGCTTCTTCGATGTAGCGCTCGGCCAGGATCTCCATGGCACGGCCAGCACCGCCGTACAGGCCCACCTCGCCAACGCTATCGGGGTCAACGGTGGTCACCACGCCACTGCCGGTCACGGCCTGCTCAGCGCCCTGGGCAGCCGTCGCTGCGAGGCTGCTGGCGCCTTCAGCGAAACCAGCCAGCATGGCCTTGCCCAGCAGGGCGCCAGCACGACGCTCAACCTTGCCGCGCAGCCCCAGGCGGCCATCGGAGTCCACGATGTACCCATTGATGGGGGACTCGAGCATCATCCCGGTCTTGGTGTCGACGCAGGAGATCCGGGTGACATTGATGTGCGCCCGCTCGCTCGAGAGATCCCCGTAGCCACCGCCCATGCCAAAGCAGTCGGCGAGGCGATACCGGGCACTACCCGGGAGGAAGGCATCGTTCTGGATGCGGAAGAGCACCGGCTGCGGGTTGTTGCGCGTCCGTTCGGCGGCACCGAAATCGGCGCCGGTCAGCATCGCGACCTCGGAGAACGAGCCCATCGGGAGGAACCCAGCCTTCGGCGGTCCCATATTCTCTTCGTCGTCCTCTTGAGCGACTTCCTCGTTGCGGATGATCCGGGCGTTGGACTCACCGCTCGAGCCATCGAGCACGATGGGATCAGCAGGCTCATCGGGCTGCCGGAGCTGGGGCAGCTGCGAGGGGATGACCCCACCGCTCGAACCGGAAGAGGTCTGCTGGCGCGGGGGCAGGTTGCCTCGGCCTGTGTCGCTGTCACGACGCGCCAGCGGGGGCGGCGGCACCACGCCGGGATCATCGCTGCGCGGCGGCCGGAGGTAATCAGTCGGCGAGCGACTGGCGCTGTTGTCGCTATCGCGTGACCCGGTGCCGATCCGCACCCCAGCATCACCGTCGCTATCCGAGGCGTTCACCAGGCTCTCGCGCAGCTCAGCCATGGTGGTCTGCATCGCTGCGCGCTCGGTCTCCATCGAGGACTTGATCGACTCCAGCTGCTCCATGAACTCTTCGTCACGCTGCTCCTGGCGCTCACGCTGCTGAGCAATCTGCTCATTGGCGTCTCGGAGCTGGCGCTGAAGCCGAGCAATCGTGATTTCCTCGCCCTCGCGAGTGTTCGGCGAGGTGTCTACGAACTCGGGAGGCGGCGGGGCGCGGTCATCATCACTGTTGCGCTCGCTGATTGCCTTACTGGCCACCAGCCACACCACCAGACAGGCAGCCCCTCCATAGAGGAGCCACTTGCGTGTCTGTGCCCGCTCCAGCAAGCCTTGAGACACGATCTTGGACTTGGCCTTGGAGACGGTAGAGGCTTTGCCGCTACCGGCTTCCTCGGGCTGCTGTTTGCCTTGCTCTTCAGCCACGGTCCACCTCCACGACGATCATCCGAGGGTGCTGGCGCTCGCTCACCACATCCCCATCCAGGGAGATGGCCACGACGCCGGCCCGGTAGAAGTCTCGAGGCTCGACCTCCACGGAGGTATCCGCCGACAGGACATAGACATTCACCACATGGCCGGAGCCACGGTATTGGTCCTGGGCAGTGAGCTTGAGGGTGCCGCCGTTGGGCATTTCCATGCGGGCGCTGGACGGGCGGCCCGATGGCTCGAACCCGGCAGGGCGGCCACCCTGGAAAGCGGACAGGATGGTGTCGGCTATCCAGCGATCCTTGGGCCGGCTTTCCTGCTCGGGCTTTTCAGAGAGGTCGGGGGCATTCCGGTAGCGGAATACCTGGGCTTCGATGTCAGCATCCGGCGCCAGCTTCACAGTGAAAGCCTCGCCGCTCTTCAGCTGAACGAAGACAGAGAAGGGCTCTGCATCCTCAGCCGGTCGAATCAACAGGCCCCGCTTACCATCGGTGGGCACGGGGTTATCACGCAGCTCGGCTTCCGGGGGAATCACGATCTGCGAGTACGGCTCGGGGAACACGAGCCGGTTATAGGCATCAGTGGACACAGCCACCGTCTGGACTTCATCGCTGGCGCTGGCGAAGGGGGCGGCGACCATGGCCGCCGCCGCGATCAGCCCCAGCATCTTGGGCTTGTTCATTCTTCCTCCACAGAGAAACCAGCGACGTAGGGCACGCCATCGCTGAAGGCGTAGCGGACCCGGTAGGCAATCGGCCGGTCTTCAACCTGCTCGCTGCCGATCCAGGCGCGAAGCCGTCCTGTGACCCGAACGGTGTCTTCCAGGGCCTCGGTGTGCTCTACGAACAAGGCCTGGGAGCGTTCGGAGTTTTCCAGGTCCGGTAGGCGGCCCTGAAGGTCGTTGCCGACCTTCGCGTACAGGGCCGGGGTCATCCGGTTCTGGAAGCGTGCGTACTGGCTCTCGACGTTGTTCGGGGTCCAGGTGCTGTGCAGCTGGGTGTCAGCCACGGCTATCTCGGTGAGGTAGTCCTCATCGGTGTAGCCGGCGCTGGCGCCCACCTCGACCGGCCCCTCCATGAGGTGCAGGTCATAGGGGACCAGCCGGGTGGGCATGTTGGCACTCAGCTGCACATAGCTCTGCATGACGTAGATCAGCAGCCCAGCCAGGAGCAGGGTGCAGAACATCCAGCCCCGGGCCGCGATCCACTGATTACGGAGTGCGTTGAGGTATTTCATCAGCGGATGTACTCCAGGCGCATGGGACGGGGGGCGTACTTGCCAAGTAACGGGTCAAGCCGCAGCCCCATGCGCCACAAGACGTGCTGAACCTGCCCCCGCTTCTGGCCGGCACGCATCTTCTTGGCCGCCATCATGAGCAAGATCCCGGCCACCAGGCCCGGGATGAAGAACCGCATGATGATCCCCACGCCGATGACCATGATGGCCACGACCACCTCGGTCATTTCCCACGCGAAGATGGGGATTGGCGCGTCGACATCTTGTGGAATCCGATAGGACTCGTTGGACATGACCCGTTACTCCTTCTCAGGTGCCTGAGAACCAGCTGAAGATTTCCTTGATCATGAAGGGGCCGACAGCGAAGGCGCCGGCAATCCCCAGGCCAAGGAAGGCGGGAGCTGCGGACTGGCGACCGAGGCCCACCAGGCAGCCGATGATCAGCGCGAGGATGGAGATGCCGATACCGAACGGGCCATGCGCCAGCTCCTCCACCTTGTCGGCGAAGTCCTGGAACTCGGTGGACTGCGCCCAGGCGGGCATGGCCATGAAAAGCGTGGTGGCCACCAGCAGGGAACGCTCCCCGATGCGCTTCTTGTTGGTCGTCAGCGACTCGCGCAGCTGGGCGAACTTGCTAGGCTTGGTGTCGCGGATCTCGACGGAAGTAGTCATTGGTACTGATCTCCTAGTGTCGCAAGGACTTGGTTTGCGTATTGCTGGCCTACCGGGCTCTCCGGTGACCCTGCGTTGTAAGCGGCCAAGGCCGCTTCCCAGTCGCCATAGCGCGTGATGTTCTCGTAGAGAATCCACGTTCCAACGGCGATGTTCGTACACTCGTTTTCCAGCAGCTCCTGCTCGGTAATCCCCCACTGCTGGAGGTGATTCCGGTTGGTCTCTGGATCGAGCCACCATGTATTGATCTGCATGGCACCGAGGTCATAGGTGCCGTTCCTGTTCGGCCCGATACGGCCGACTGCTTGGCCGCGGCTTCCGCTTTCTTGCTGGCGGACAGCTGCGACTACCTGGATGGGCACCTCGTAGTAGGCGGCGATCTCAACGGCACAATCGGGTAGGGCGAACACTGACGACCTCCTAGCTCTGAGCCTGATCAGCAGCCGACGCCGGCTGGCGCTTGCTTTCGGCGCTGGACTGCGGGGTGGTGTCCTGCCGCTCGGAGGCCGGCTTGGGCGCCTCGAAGGGCGTCAGCATGCGCTCGGCGACCATCGCGGTTGGGGTGACCCGATCCATCACCAGGCCGACTTCCAGGCTCTCCTCAAACCCGCCCTCGGCGCCTGGCTTGGGGATCTTGCGCAGCAGGCCGGTGACGCGACCCTCAACGTGCAGAGCGGTGCCGGCCGAATACTCCGCGAGGCGGTCGACCACACGACCAAAGGCCGCCATGCCGATCACGCCGGTATGCTGGAACGAGCGGCCGAGGTCCGGGCGATCCGGGCCAATCTGGAGGTAGGCGGTGGAGGGCGGCCCCTCCTTCTCCGGGCTCTTCACGCCGCGCAGCAGGCCCACCGCGATGAAGCGGTTGAACAGGTGCTTCTCGATGTTGCCCTCGATCATCGGCGTGGCCGGCTGGATGTTGTTGGCCACCAGCTCAGCGCTCAGGTGCTGCTCGCCGGAAACCTGGGAGCGACGCACAATCCCGCCGACATGGCCGAAAATCTCGATGTAGGAATCCACCGGCAGCTTGGCCGCTCGGTCGGACAGATGCCCCGGGATGCGCACGATGATCTGGTTCACCGACTGGATCAGCGCGTCGGTGGTGCGCTTGTTCTTGCCGACCTTCAGGACCATCAGGCCGGAGCGACCGGGCTCCTTCGGCGGCTCCTTACGGAGGATCTGGGCGTGGGCGATAAAGACGTTCATTGATCTGCCTCCAGGTGAAAAATCTCGGCGCGACGGTTAGCCGCCCGCGCTGTATCGGTCGTGCCGTCAACCAGCTTGGGGTAGGTGCCATGCCCTTCCGTCAGGAAGCGGGCATCAGGCCAGGCCTTGCGTAGCTCACTGGCCATCGCATCGGCTCGGCGTTGGGAGAGGGGACCGTTGTAGGTCTCGGGTCCGATATGGTCGGTGTACCCGACCACGAGCACGCGCCCGGTTAGCGCCTCCCCATCCAGGAAGGACGCAAGCTCTCGCTGGGAGGCCGGGGTCAGGGCGGTGGAGTCGAACTCGAAGTGGAATCGCGCCAGCGGCACGCCATCCAGGGCGTCCTTGTACTCATCCGGCATGGCCGCGTAGCGGGCCTGCCAGTACGCCTCGTCGTAGATGGTGCCGCCCTGGGCATACCGCTCCAGGCCTTTGCCGGCGCCGTAGTACCAGTTGTAAGTACGGTTGGCGTAGACACCCAGGTGCTCATAGCCCGGGACCAGGACATAGCGGCTGGTCAGGGTGTTGTAGGCGTCAGGCAACACCTCCCAACGCTTGGGCTCGTCAGCCGGTGGCTGGGCCACACAGCCAGCGAGGGTGGCCACGAGCGAGGCGGCCAGCACGGGGTTTCGCAAGGACATCAAAGGTTCTCCAGATACTTGATTACCGCCTCGGCCTTCTCATCCACGTCGCCAGTCAGGCTCAGCAGCTCGACACCGGAGCGAGAGACGACAGCAAAGGCTGGGTACTCCCGCAGCTCGGCCCGCTGAGCCAGCCGGATGGCCCGCTCAATGGCCTCAACTGAGCTGCGGTCCTGAATGCGGTCTTCAGAAAAGGGGTTCCAGCGGACTTGGGGAACGTGAAGCTCGAGATGCGCCAGCACCTCATCGAGGTTTTCGAGAGGGACGCCAGTTTTCCCGGCTGTCAGGAACGCCTCACGGACCTCCTCAGCGATCCCCGGGATCTCTCGGGAGGCGTAATAGGTGCGCTCGCGCCAGGCGCGCTCGAGGCTGGTGTGGGAGGGGAGAGGGGCGTAGCGGTACTCAAGCTCGGCGTCTTCGACGGCTGCCTCGATCGCCGGGTGGTGATCACTCATTGCCTGGCAGAACTGGCAATCGAAGCTGGCGAACTCAACCAGCGCGACAGGGCGTGGTTCAGCCGCCGTCGCGCCAGCACTGACCCCCACGGCGAGCAGGGTGGTGGCCAGGGTGCGAAACAGAGCGGGGAATCGACGGGGCGCGAACATCATTCGCCCTCCCCGGTCGGCGCCTCGGGATCGGTGCCTTGCTGGCTCTCAATCCAGGCGTCTTCGTGCAGCAGGCGCCACACGGTAAAGCGGCAGGCGTAGTCGGCAGACTCGAAGCTCTCCTGCACCGAGTCCTGATATTCATTGAAGGTCAGCTGTGTGAGGGACGTTGCCACATTGCCGAACCACAGAACGGGCTGGCAGGTGCGCTCAATACGAGCTTCTGAGTCGGTCGCCAGGACGATCCATGCAACCCATACAAGAATGGCCACGCCGATCAGCGTGCTACCACGAACTCCCATCATATTCCGCCTCCCAGCGGTGCTCTCTCATCAGGTGCCCGAATGGGCCTCGCTGACTGATAGGGCGGCCACTGACACTAAATGGCGGGGGAGGGCGATTTTTTTTCGATCGGCGTTGGATGCGCAGTCATCACGCGCTCTGCGGCAAGGGAGGAGCGCCTGCTGGCGCGGGGTCAGAACAAGGCGAGTTGGTCGGTGGGGGCTGGCGTCGTTGGGGCCGGCGCTGGGGTGGCGCGATCGGGATAGCAGCCTGACGCATCATCAGCGCCAGCAAGCCAAGCCAGGTCTTCTGCCGTCCAGGGCGCATAGGGCGACGGCTGGTAGTTACCCAGCGTTCGGTACAGCTCATGCGATAACTGATACGCCTCTCGGCAAGTACGGTCCATGCGATCACCATTCCTGTCTCGCGCCTTGCGATGCTATCCCAAGGGCCTGAGCTGGCGCGAGCGGGCGGCCCGCGCCAGCCAGCCAGTCAAACGGCGGGGCGGTCGGCCACCAGGAGCACGACCGTCACGCCGGTTCCCGCGAACTCCCCCTGCCGAGGCGCTGACCAGGACACGTCCCAGCCTGGCAGCACGTCCTTGCCGCGCAGGGAGCCCGGGAGCACGGCCACCAGACGACCGCCTGGGGCGACACACTTCGCCGCAGCGGCAAGATGCAGGGCCGCTCGGCCTTGGCTGAAGGGCGGGTTCATCACGACCTTGCTGAAGGCGCCAGCCATGCGCCCATCTTCAGCCCAGGTCAGAAAATCCGCGTGGTGGCAGGTGTAGCCCTTGGCCGCGAGCACCTTGCAGTGAAGGTCCGCCAGCTCCACGCAGGTCGTCTGCGCCTGTGGCAGCCACTCGGCCAGATGGCCCTGCCCTGCACTCGGCTCCAGGATCTTGTCGTGTGGGCGGATCTCGGCGAGGTCCACAGCCTCCTCGGCCACACTCCCCGGGGTCGGGTAATACTGGTGCGAGCGTTGCTCAGGCAGGCAGCCGGTCATCACGAGATGCGCCAGCGCCTCCTCGGGGTCATAGTCGAACTCGAAGGTCGCCATATCGACCTTGGCACCCCCGATGCCCGCCAGGGCCTCCTCGATGGCCTGGCGCTCGCGCTTCGACTGCTGATCGAGCGTGTACCAGGAGAGGCTGAGCTTGCGGCCGTTGAGGCGGGCGTCGGCGATCTGGCTGATCACCGCCGAGGGCAGAGGCATCTGAAGGGCGGCAAAATGCTTCTTGCTGGCGCCAGCAGAGGGCCGCTTGCGGAAGGCAGCCGGGATCGCAGCCGGATACCGGCTCGCCAGAATGGCATTGAGCCGATACGCCAGCTCCGGGTGAACCTCCACATGGCAGGTGCCTTTCTTGTAGAGCTTGAGCCGGATGGCGCCACCATCCAGGTCATGCCATACCCCAAGGCGGCGCTTCACGAGATCCAGGGCCTTGCGGGTCGTCCCCGGCAAGGGCTCCTCGCGCCCCATGAAACGCGCCAGCACAGTGCGGAGGTCGTGGATATAGCCGCAGCGGCGAGAGTCGATGAAGTCCAGCACGTCGAGCAGGCCACCGAAGATCATCTTCTTGCTGAACCCTTCAGGGCGGTTGGTGACATGCTGGCCCGACAGGGCACGGAACACCCCATCTACCTTCTCGGCGAAGAACTCGGCCCGCTGCAACAGCAGTTGCTCCAGGGTGGCCCGAACCGTGGCCTCCTCGAACGCCGGGGCCTTGTGGCGGCGGATCTCGTCATTCCACTCATAGCGCCGATCAGCCGGCATCACGTCGAGCACATCAGTCAGCGCCAGCGTTCGCTGCCACATGTCCGCATCCAGCGCCGCCACGGCACCCTCGACATCGAACAGCCGTGATACCTGATGACCGCCGAATCGGGAGAGGTCGTGCTGGTTCCCCTCCAGGAAGTAGCCCATGGCCGCGCTGTATCCCTCGCCAAGAACGAGGTTGGCCAGTCCCTCGATCTCCGCTTTCCTCGCCTGGCGCTCGCCCACGAGGCCGTCAATGAGGTCGGTGGAGACGGGGGCGAAGAACTCCCCGAGGTCGTCAAGGTATTCGGTGCTGGCGCGAGTATCGATAGCTTCGTGAATCATGCAGGTGTCCTCCCTAGTAGCGCTCGTGCGCCAGCGCGGCGCCGTAGTGTTCCGCGATCAGGCCGTTGATCCGGTCAATGTGGTCGGGGCGCTTCAGCCAGAGGTGAAGGTTCCCGTTCGCAAACCAGCGACAAACCAGCCACTCCGTTTCCAGCTCCCCGGCCCGGTCGCCATCGCCCAGCAAGGCGGCATGGCGCTGCTCTTGCAGGCGGTGAGCCAGCCGCTCCTCATGGGGCACTTGGGACGGCTCCAGGCCCTCCAGCACCAGCAAGATGCGCTCCAGGTCATCCACGCGCTCCCTGGCGCTCCCGAAACTGCGCCAGCCGCCGTGCTCACTGAACGCCTGCTCGACCACCAGCCGCCGCTTGACCTTGAACGCACTGTGGCTGCGATACCGCTTGCAGAGGCTCTGGAACAGCTCGACCACCCCGCGCCGGAATACCTCATGGCGTGTCTCGAACAGGGCCACAAAGGTCGATTGCACGTTCTCCCGGTTCAACGGCAGGGGGTCATCATTGAGCTGGCGCTGCACCTCCTGCTTGTCCTGGGCGGTCATCACGTCACCCAGGCCGGAGCTATCGAGCAACCAGCGCCAGCCATTGGCATCGAAGGTCTGCCGTGCCTCGTTGGCGATCCGGTCACAGAACGCCTCGGGGCGAACGCTGAGATCGTGCCAGGTCAGGTGCCGGAGCATGGAAGCAAACCGGAAGCTGCTGATGGGCATGAGGGAGGCGGCCTCGGCCAGTTGCGCCGCTGCACCCTGCGCCAGCGCCAGCGCCTTTTCTCGACGCGCCAGCAGGTCATCCATGGCGCCCAGGGCGGGGGACGGGAGCTGCGTCGTGTCTTGCTGCATCGGTAGCGGCCTCGCTGCGTTGTCGGTACGATGTAAACACCTTACGGCATACAAAGTGTTTACAGCAAGCATTTTTCGCGTGCAAAGCACACTTTCTCAGGAGGGCAAATGGAAGATCGGGACATCAGCAAGGGACAGCTATACGCTGCCCTGGCGAGGCTTAGGCTTCGCGGAAGGGCCTGTGATGCTGCCGTTGAGGTGATCGAGGGAGTGTGCGCTACCTATGCCGAGGCCGCGCAACGCCACGGCATCAGCCGGGCGGCTGTCTCACAAGCCGCTAAGCGTATTCGGGCCGAGGTCGATCGAGCGTTCGTCACGGTCGAGGTCAGATTGCCGCACGACTGCGCGAGCGAGCTGGAGGCGTGGGTCAACGCCAAAGGGGGCAGCGTGTCGCCCACCGACAAGCCCGATTGAGGATGCTGGGTGCTGAGTTACCCAGGGCAGCAGGAGGCGTTGTGATGGGTAGTCGAGACAAGATCGCTCACTGGGGACTGGGAGCCGTGGCGGCTGGCGCACTATGGATGCCAATGACCATGCTGGCGCAGGCCAGCCCAGCGTCACAGGGCGAGCAGGCCCTGGCGCATGGCGAGTCTCGCGCCCTGGAGAGGCAAGCCCGAGGCATCGGTCATCAGGCGTCCCGTCAGGGGGAGCAACGGCAAGCTGAGGAGAGGCGAGAGTGGCTGACGGATCAGGAGCGGCGACTTCAGGCGGCACCGCCAGTGGAAGGGAGGCTCAACGGTATCATCGCGCCCGAGGACAACGGGCGCGACCCTGGAAGGTGAGGGCTATGGGGCCTTGCGCTGCTGTGCGATCAGGTCGGCTGCATCCATGATTTCGCCAGCGGTGAAGTACATTTCCTTGGCCGAGGCCCCCAGATAGCCGATTGGCTTGGGGAGGTGAACACCGTACAGCGGCTGGTCGTGACGCACCGCTTCCTTCAGCTCCGCAACCCGCACATTGAGGATGCGGGCTGCGTTGGCTACGCCAATCCTTGTCGAACGAAAGTCGGCCATGCCGTTATCCCCTCCTCGGTAGTCGAGCCTGACGTGATCAGGCCGCAGGATGCCGAGCGGCATGGCGCGTGGCAAGTCACAGCGAGGCTTCGCTGCCATCTCTGACTGCGGGCCGATACCGGCTCAGAACGCCCTCCAGGTCATCGGGGATCTCCAGACACGAGCGAAGATCGCATTGGGCGTGGATCAGTAGCGCCAGCTTCGGCGTCCACTCAGGCAGCCCGAGGTGGCCGATGTACTCCTCTGCCACCGGGCCAGCCAGGAACTCGGCTGCGGAATACTGGTGCTTGAGGTTGTCGCTCTTCAGGTCATCAATGGCCTTCAGGAATACCTGAGAGAGAAGCTGGCGCTCGGGCAGGGTTTCCTGTCCCCCAGGAGTGCCAACGGCAACATGGTGGCCGGGGATCAACACACTGGCGAGGGTCGAAGTGAGGCTTTCCATGGTCTTGCTACTCCCCTCCTGCGGTGGACGCCTTGTTGCTCACAGAACCGTCGATCGCTGCCATCACGTCCATGGGGCGCGATACGCGATCGAAACGGGCCTCACTGGTGCCTGTGCCAGCGGCGGACATTTCCACGGTGCCATAGCCCAGCAACCGCCCCATGATGGTCTGGTTCACCTCTGTTGAGCGGATGTGGTGGATGTGAAGCGGCGTCACGCGCCGAGCGATGATCCCATGGCGCTCAATGACGCGATCCGGCTCGATGACGTACTTGTGAGCCAGTCGCTGGTAGGCCACGTTCAGCAGCCCCCAGGCAGCTACCCCCATCCCGGCCCAGGTAAGGGCGGCAGTCAGCGGCGAGGCGGGGTTCACCCCGGCCAACGTGAATGGGGCGTCGGGGGCAAAATACAGCGCCGCCCCCACGGGGATGAGCAGCCAGTAGCCCAGCAAGGCACGGTGGCTGACTCGATAGGTGATGCTCGTACTCATCGAACTATGCTCCGGCTTGGGCCACCTCCGCTTTTTCAAGCCGGTGGCGCAGTTGTGAATGAACTGTCTCAACGTGGAACAGCTCAATTTGGTCGTCAGGCCAGCGGATCAGCACGAAGCCATCGCGCAGCAGGTGTGTGAGAGGGGTAGGGCCACGAATGACCGGGGAGGGAGTGCTGTCGATGCAGCGCAGCTCCCAGCGGCGAGTCGAGCGGTCATAGAGGAGCGCGGCGTTTTCCTCGCCGCCAGGCCACTCAAGGTTGCAGTCGCGGGCAAGACGCCTGACTAACTGCCGGGCCTGGCGGGTACTACGCTCGCTCATACACGACCTCCAGCCCCCAGACTCGCTCCACCGCGCTTTCGATCTCCTGCCTCACGCGATCCATCGTCAGTAATCGCGCCCCCTCCTGGTCGATCCCCAGCACGAGTTTCCCGTTGCGCTCCTGCATTGAGGCCCGTCCCACAACGAGCCTCGACAGCAGGGAAAGGTCGGCTTCTGCCTCCTGAATCAACGTGTCAGAGTCCATTATAAAGCCTTATCTATACAATACGACGTTTTTTAGTTAAGTCCACCCGGCGCATTGGCGGTCGCCTTGCCAGGCCATGCGGTTGCGGTATCAGACCAACGCCTTTGCGGTACACTCGCTTTTGCGGTTTCGCATGCGAAATCCTGACCCGAGGCAAGCATACTGATACTCAAAAGATGCCGCAGCGGCTTGAGCTGTAAATCGTCGTATTGTATAATTACAAGTATCGAGCCACATTGCTCGGGATCACAACCAAGGGAGAGAAGACAATGATGATCAAGCGCACATTCCAAGGTCTGGCTGCCACTTCCCTGCTCGTTCTGGCGACAGGCTGTGCCGTGCCGCAAAGCGCAGGACACCTCCAGGGGGCCGCAGCCAATGCCATCGGCGGCGTTGCCGACGCCATCAGCGGCCGCAGCTCCAATAGCGCCAGTGCCGCAGGCGCACGGGCAGCGGGACAAATGGGCGGCGTTCGTGGACTGGTCAATGGCGGCAGCGCGGGCATGAGCGGTGCCGCCTACGGCGCGGCTGGCGCAACGGCGCTGGGCGTGGTCGATAAGGGGATGCGCGGGGCTTTCGCCGCCATGCAAGGTGATCCCGAGGTGGGGTTCGAGGACGTAGCCAACATGCAGCAGAATGTCACCAAGAGCGATCCGTATGTGGACGCCGAAGGTCGCACCTGCATCGACTACCAGATCAGCGTCACAGGCGGCCCCGAGGACAGCGAGCAGAACGTCACCACTTGCCAGAACGCAAAGGGTGATTGGGAGAAAGTCTGATCGAGCTAGGGGCCGCGTCCAGCGCGGCCCCAAACTGAAAGGAGAGCATCATGGGCGATGACACCCTCAACACCTCACGTTTCACCAAGCCTGCCCTGGATATGACCCGGCTTGAGGCATACACGATGGTCGCCATGCACGCGATCCTGCTTGGCGAGGGAGGGGGCCAGCTCAGCCCCGAGGAAGTCGGAGAGAACGCGGCTGCCATGGCCGAGGCATCCCTTTCGGCTGCCTCTGACACTCTGGATGAACAAGCCAGAGAGTGATGCTCGACGCGGCACAATAGCGTAGCCGCCCATGAATGTGACCCACCTTGACCGGGCAGCCGTCTCACCGCGGCTGCCCGGTTTCCGTTGGCCCCGCCTTCTTGCTTGGGAGCGTCCCGCCCTGAGCACCACGCTCTGATTTCGCATGCGGAACTGGATCACCCCGCCCTGGGGAACCCCACGCCGATTTCGCATGCGAAATCGCTACTCCCTCTGAGGTGACGGTCACGCCCCTACCCTGCTGTGACACAGGCCCTCCTTGGGCCGGGATCGACGCCTCGGGCTCTTGGCATAGTCCTATATCTGGGACTATAATAGAGCCACATCCATTCGGCGGACAGGTGAACGCATGGCATCTCCATTGGCTTTTGCCTCCATCAATCAGGCCCAGCGCATGGTGGCCTTGAGGACTTTCCACCTCCCGGAAGAGGAAGCGGAAACCGTGGCCATCCTGCTGGCTAATCGCGTGATCAAAGGGGCAAGCGCCCATCGAGAATGGTTCGTCATATCCGCCGACTTTCCACGGGACTGCGCGGCGCATTACCCGAGTGAGGCCGCGCATGTCGATCTGCCGGTGTTGTGCGCCCTCGCCAAGGAAGCACGCAGCGCTGGCCATCAGTGGCTCATGCTCGACCCCGATGCGCGTCCCGTTCCTGGACTTCCCATCCACGACTGGAAAGCCACGTTTTGCAGCGAGGCTGCTGCGTAACTCTGCATCACGGAGCGATCTCATGACCGATCACAACCAGAACATTCCGCTGCGAGGCCGCAAGGCTTCCCATGAGCACCCGCAATTCCCCCGTCAGGACTGGCAGCTCGAATACCAGAACGGCGACACACAGCTCTCCTACTGGGACTGGGTTGCCAAGGTTCGCGAGGAAACACGGAGCCTCCATCACCATGCTGGCATTTGAACAAGCCCCCTCGGCGAATTGTGCCGAGGCACCCTCGACCCTCATGAGCATCCTGGAACGTCTGCTGAGTGAGCTGACACCGAAAGGGATCGGCAAGCTGGTCAACGGATCGCTCGAGCGCGTCACCCTCGGAACAGGCTGGCAGCAGCGGCAACCAGTCAGCCTCGAGGAGCTGGTGGGCGCCCTCGGGCAACAGCGCAAAGGCACGCTGACCCTCACCACCGAATCGGGTGAGACAGCCTCGCTGACCGTCGAGCCCGGCCGGCGCCTCCCCATCACCTCCATGCAGGCCTCCTGCTCGGCAGTCCTCCTGTCGGTGGTCGACGCCTGGGAAGCCTGCTGCTGGGACGCGAGGTGACCTCGTTTCCATGCTTTCCACGCCTTTCCATGCCCGGTGGCCACGCGGCCTGGATAGCCGGAAAGGCCTGCCGAGCCCCATGGGCTCGGCCTTTCCATCCATCAGACACGAGAAATGGCACATGACGATGAAGACGGATGCTGTTCGCCGCCAGCTTAGCCTTCACACCCCGTTCGACCGCCTCAAGCGCACTGACCAGAAGAAGGCGATCAACCGTTTCCTCGAGGGGGAGAGCTTCGACAGCGTTGCCAGAAAAGTGAGCCAGTGGGCTGAAGCATCCAACAAGAAAGCCAGCACCGCGGCCAATAGCCAATGAGCCAGCTGAACGCCTAAGGAGGCCTTCCCACATGAGCACGAGTCGCATCCTGGACAAGATCCAGAAGTGCATGAGCCTCGCCAGCAGCGACAACCCGGCAGAGGCGGCTGCCGCGCTGCGTCAGGCCCAGAAGCTGATGGAGAAGCACAACCTGACCGCTTCAGACCTGTCGTTGCACACCGTCAGCGAGGCCGAGGCGCGGGGCGCGTCTCGTGCGAAGTCACTGCCAGCCTGGGTGGTCTTCCTGAGAAGCACCATCGGTGAGGTGTTCGGCGTGCAAGTCATGAATCGCTACCAGAAGCTCGGTGGCGTCTGGCAGAACTGGGCCGTCTTCGTCGGCATCGGCGAGAAACCCCAGGCGGCCCAATACTGCTATGAGGTGCTGTTCCGGCAGATCAGCGCTGACCGTAACCGCTACAGGAAGGAGCTGCACCCGCGCATGGCGCCTCGTCGGAAAAGCCGCCATTGCGACCTGTTCTGCGAGTCGTGGGTACAAGCCGTGCGCTCCAAGGTGGAGGCCATTGCGATCAGCGAGCAGGACCGCGACGTGATCGAGCGTTTCAAAGAGAAGACCTACGGCGAGCTGGAAAAAGCCGAGTGGCGCGAGCAGCCGCCAGCCAGCAGCGAACAGGAGATCCATGCGATCCGTTCGGGTCGCGAGGCTGGGGAAGCCGCACAGCTGTTCCGCGGCGTCGGAGCACAGCCGGCCCCGGCACAGATCCACCTCAAAGAGGGCGCTCTGTAGAGCGCCTGGAGCAACCGCGACCATGAACGACGCTATGCAGCGACTGCGGCGGAAGCTGCGAGGAGCCAAGACACACGCGACCCGCAGCACCTACGATGATGACCTCGAGCAGCAGCAGGCCATGCTGGAGATATACCCGGTGTCGCGCTGCAACTCGTGCGGCAACGTCGCCTACCCATTGAGCTGCTACTGCACCAATCCAGGCTGCGCTGACTACGCTCGGCGTGACCATCCGCTCCTCGGCAACGTGACCCTTGGCCACATCAACTTCCAGGGCCAGTGGCTCACGCCAGGCGAACACTTCTGCTGGATCGACCAGCACACACCACCACAGGGATAGGGCGCTACCTATGTCACGACACGGCTTTTTCAAGGTGATGCACGACCCCACCGAGAACCAGGAAGACCTCACCGACCTCATTGGCTACGACCTTTACGACTGGCTCAGCCATGGCGTGGTCGGCTACGACGAGCCCCTGGGGACGTTCTTCTTCAACCTCGAGGGCAGCTGGATCTTCGGGATAGAGGGGGAGGAGATACCGACCATCGGCCTGCTGCAAGCCATCCTCTCGGCGGTCTTCCGGGGCGCAGAACTGCCCTTCAACCAGGAAGGCCTGAGAACGATAGCAGAGGAGGTCGAGGGCTCGCCTGCCGTACTCTCGCCGGCAGAGGCCGCGGATCTGTCCAACAGCGTCTCGGCATCGTATCTTGAGGAGCGGGTCGCGCTGGCCAACTACTTCCGCGGTGAGCCTGAGGCCGCTACCTTGCGCAGCGATGCTGAGGACTCGGCCTCGGCCCCCGAGGCCGCGTCGGAACCCGCTGAAGCGCCGGATAAGCCCAAGCGTGGCTTTCTGAGCAAGGCCCTACATTCCCTCTTCACGAACCGATAATCCCTGATGCCCAAGCCCTCCAACCTCATAGACTCCTGGCTCCACGTCGCCACCGCTGGCGGCACGCACCCCAAGTCGGAGGCTCTGGCCCAGCTCAACCGCGACCTGGGCACCAAGTACCGTCCGAACCGGCTCTATGAATGGCGGGCTGGCACCTTTCCGGTGCCGTCTCATGTGCAGGCCTACATGCTCCATGCCGCGCTCAGCTGGATCATTCAGGAGGAGGGCGGCAACGTGCCAGAGGATGACGCTGGATTCACCGACCGGGTGCTTCAGCGCATGCTCCCCCCGCCAAGGGCGAAGTAGCGCCTTCCGCTGCATCTCAGCCCATTCTCACGTTGGGCAGCTCATCCCATGAGGTCAGGAACCGCGGCGTCTGCCGTGCATGCCGCTGGCGCCAGCGCTCATCCTGACGGCGGCCCCCAAGCGTCACCGTGCCCCGGCCGAACTCGCGGTTGAGGGCATCCATCACGCCCATCACCTTCGCCGACTGCTGGCGCTCGGCTTCCGTCTGCTGTCCCTCGAGCCAATCGAGCTGCATGCCTTCACGATCCGCGAGGTCGACCATCATGACGCCTGCCTTGGCATAGAGCAGCCCTGGCCGGTAGATGGCCTCCAGGGCGCGTTGTGCCGCAGCGACGATGAGCCGGCTGTCATCGGTCGGCCGCGGTAGGGAAAGGGTCAGGCTAGGAAAGTCCTGGGGGAGGTCGCTGCGAAACCGCGGCGTCGACAGAAACACCATCACGGCCCGCGCCACGGACTGCTGGCGCCGCACCTTCTCCGCGCCAGCCTGCGCATGCGATCGAACGGCCTCGCGAAGATCCTCGAGGCGGCCGGTGGCCCCACCGAACGTGCGGCTGGTCATGATGTTCTGCCGCTTCTGGTCGATGTCGTCCAAGCGGATGACATCCTGGCCGCGCAGCTCCCATAGGGTCCGCTCGAGCACGATACCGAAGCGCCTGCGGATCTCGCTGGGATTGGCCTCGCGAAGATCCAGGGCGGTATGGATGCGCAGTCGCGCCAGCTTCTCGCCAGTCCGGCTCGCCACGCCCCACACATCCGTCACGGGCATGCGCCCCAGGTGAGCCCGGGTCGCCGGGTGGTCAGCCTCGAGAACGCAGATACCCCCATAGGCGGGTTGCTTCTTGGCGATGCCGGTGGCCACCTTCGCCAGGGTGCGCGAGGGCGCTACGCCGATCGATACCGGGATGCCCGTGCAGCGCTGAACCTGCTGGCGCAGATCGCGGGAATGCGATTGCAGAACCTCGAGAGAAAGGCCCGACATGTCGATGAACTGCTCATCGATTGAGTACGGCTCAACGGGGCCGGTGAAGGCCTGCATGGTGGCCACCACGCGCCGTGAGCACTCCCCGAACAGCGGATAGGCCGAACTCAGCAGCACGGTCTGCCGGCGCACCTCATGAGGCAGCTGGAATACCGGCGTGCCGTTGGCCACCCCCATCGCCTTCAGCTCGTTCGACCGCGCCACGATGCAGCCATCTCCCGAGGAGAGCACCCCTACAGGCCGCCCCGCCAGCTCCGGCATGAACACTCGGAAGCAGCTGACGTAGAAGTTGTTGCAGTCGCAGTGTCCGATCATCACCGGCCTCGGCGACGATGGGAATGGATGTTGTGGGTGACCACGCCCCAGGTCTCACACTCCACGCCACGCAGCGCGATAGGCGGATACTCGGGATTCCCCGACAGCAACGCCGGCTGACCATGCCACCGGCCCAGCTGCTTGCAGGTCAGCTCCCCGTCGAGGGCGACCACGATGATGTCACCCGTCACAGGCGCCAGCGATCGATCAACGATAAGCAGGTCCGAGTCATGGATGCCGTGACCCACCATGCTGTCGCCCTTGGCCCGACAGAAGTAGCTGGCGCTGGGGTGAGGGATCAGGTGCTCGGTGAGGTCCAGGACACGATCAAGCTCCGCATCCGCGTGGATGGGAAACCCGGCCCGCACCTCCCCAGCCATCAACGGCAGGGCATGGCGAGACTCACCGGCTGACTGGCCCAGGATCTCGAGGCCCCAGGCGGTAACGTCATCATGCTGAAGGGGTGGCATGGCTCTCTCCCAATACTGTACATGCGCACAGTATCAGAGAGTCGGCGGGGATGTGGCAAGGCGACGGTGCCTGACGGGAAAGATCGATGCTCAGCACTCCCGGCCCAAGGGAAGCGCTGACGCGCAGCGCACGGGCGCTACAGGCGGCTATCGGGGGAGAAGTCGACCTCCCTGGCGCCATCGGCAAGCGCCTGGAAGTCGGGGTGCTCAGGGTTGAGGAGGTAGTTCGTTTCTCGGGGCGCGACAACGCTCGGAACCGCCAGCGCCAGGCTCGACTGCCCCTCGAGCCAGTCGTCACCGATCTCGGCTGTGGAGGGTGGCGCCGGCTCAGCTCGCCAATCAGCAGGCAGCACGTCCTCGGGGAGCTGCATCAGCACCTCTTCCGGGAACGTCACCTCCAGGAGCGCGTACTCCTTCAGCAGCTGGTTGTCTTCCAGGTGAACCATCACCTCGAGCATGGCCAGCGACTCGGTGCTCGCGAGGTAAACGCAGGCCTTGCCTTTGCTGTTCCAGCGCCCGCCGTACAGTCGAGCCCCTTCACCATCAAAGGCTGTCTTGAGCCACTTCCGCTTGACGAGCCGATAGCCGCGTACCGAGGTCATGCAAAGACGCCGTGCTCTAGTCGACCGATCAGGTCCAGGACAGCTTCAGCGCCAGCAGTCGTTGCCACCATCTCCACCGGACGGCGACCGCCCAGCCCACGCACCGGGCTGAGGAGCCATTCCCTCGCCTTGGCCTTGTCTCCCTCGAACAGGTCCACCGCGCTCTTGTAGACCTCAGCGAAACGGTACAACCGATCGCCCTCAGCCGGCTTGAAGTAGCCAGTGTCAGCGCGGCGCTTCAAGGTTGCCGGGGGGATGACCACATACCGCGCCAGCTCCTTGCTCTCGAGCCCTGAGGTCTCGGTGAGCTTGGTGTAGACCTTGTACGAGACACCCTCACTCAGCGCCTCATGCAGCTTGGCGCCACGCGGGGGAAGGCCCAAGGCCTTCCAGAAGTCGTCCTTCCGGCGCTTCACCTTCGGCCGATACTCTTTGATCGCGGCTTCCATAATCCCTCCCCGTATCATTTGATACACCATCAGTGTATCAGATGGCGCGAACAATGCCGCTATCCCTCCCCACCCGGAGAGAGGGCTCCAACCGATTAAGCAGGGCGCTGCTTCTCTTCACACGGGATAAAGGGGGAGAAATACCTTGCTGCACCCGAGGGAGACCATCTGCACCGAGCGCCTAAAGGGGGAGAGATACCTTGTTCCGCAGTGGAAGGCCGACAGCCTATGGCCCAAAAGGGGGAGAGATACCTTGCCGTTCCGAGCAGGCCAGGCCCTTGGGTTGAAAGGGGGGGGAGAAATACCTTGCCGCTTCAGCAACGACTAGGATCACTCAGCCCAGCAACGGGGAGAAATACCTTGCTAGGCCTCTCAGCAACCAGCGCTAACCGGGCCAAAGGGGGAGAGATACCTTGCTGGCGCTGCTGTGCGATCGTCAGCAGCTGGTTGCCTGACACCAGTGCTATTACTGGGGCAGCGAAGCAATATGTTTTTCTGTCCTTTTCCCTTTTCCTTTTCGTGTCACATAAGCGACTGTATGGAAAGGCCTATTTCTACAATACGGGGGAAGGAAACCTTGCTCCATGGGGAGGAAAACCTTGCCAACCAGGGAGGGATACCTTGCCCAAGCGGGGAGAGATGCCTTGGCAAAGGGGGAAGGGTTATGGCGCTTCCACCAATATGAGGTATTCTGCCGGGTAACGCTGAAAGGAACCCTGGCATGTCATCGCTCGAACATCAGCAAGTCGTCAAGTCGAACGCCCTCGTGGAGGCGAGCTATCGGCTAACGCTTCGGGAGCAGCGCATCATCTTGGGATGTATCGCCCAAGTAGACCGATCACAGCCCATCACGGATGAGGTGCAGTACGTCATCAGCGCGGACCTCTTCTCCAAGCTGGCCAACTGCAACATCAACGGTGCTTACAAGGAGCTGAAGCTCGCCGCCGACACCCTGTTCGAGCGCCGCTTAACGCTTTTCGAGCACCCCAACACCGGGAAGCCCCGGAAAATCACTATGCGCTGGGTCCAGTCCGTCGAGTACCTGGACGGCGCCGGGTCCGTAGCGCTGCGCTTCAGCAAGGACATATTGCCGTACCTGACAGAGCTATCAAGGCAATTCACGCGCTATGCGCTGTCGGATGTGGCCAAGGTCAATAGTCCGCATGCGGTGAGGCTTTACGAGCTACTGATGCAGTGGCGCGAGACCGGAAAGCGCCAGGTAAGTATCGACTGGATGCGAGAGCGTCTGGGTCTCGAGGGGAAGTACCCCGTGTTCAAGGACTTTCGCCGATACGTTGTCGAGCATGCCGTCCAGCAGATCAATGAGCACACTCCCATCACGGTATCTTGGTCTCCCCACAAGACGGGGCGAAAGGTCACGCATCTGATCTTCAGCTTCGTTTTCGACAAGCCAGCTGCTCGCCTCGAGAGCGCACCTCTGGTGTCTGCATCGCTCAAGCGCGAAGAGATGATCAAGGGAATCGCACGCAGCCTGATCGAACAGAGAGCGCACCCTGGCGAAACCTACGAGGCCTGCGCCATGCGCCTGATCGATGAGCGAAGGCGTGTCGAACGGATCAAGTAGCAACCTCGAGGGGGGAGGGGGTGGCTGGCGCCGGCATGGCCACCTCCATGCTCGCCAGGCAGCAGAACAAGGAGACCATGAATGAAGAAGACAGGCAGTGATCGAAAGTCGCTCAAGCCAATAGTGACCGCACTAGCGCTCGCGGGGGCGATGTTCGGCTTCGTTGGCTTCTGGCTTGGCTCAAGCCACCTTCTGCCTACAGCCTACATCGACGCCACTAAGGGTGATTATTCTCTTGCCAGTGACCTTGGGATTAACTTCATCTTGAGCGCTGGCGGCGGCGCAGCTGGGCTGGTCGCCCTCATTTTCATCGCTGCCGGTCTGTCTGCCATTCCTCAGCTACTCAAGCACCGAGGGTGAGCGTCAGCGTGCTTAGCAGTCCCCTCGTTGGCCATGGGCCGGATCACACGCCACTGGCAGGCGAGAGCGAATCGAGTTCTTCGCTAATAGGCCGGTGATGGCTCGCGATCCGGTTCACCAGCCGAGCACACGCCATCGCGTCGGCCGTCGCCCGGTGGGCTCTCCCTGGCCAAGGAAGATCCGCGGCGTCCATCGCATCGATGAGACTGATCGTGCCGAAATCGTTGGTCGGGCCGAACGCCTGGGCCGCCAACTCCATGGCGCACGACCAGCGCCCTAGCTCAGCGACACTGCCTGACGGCAGGCTCTGGCTGATCAGGCGGCGGTCGAAGTCGGCGTTGAAGGCGACCACCGGACGGCCGGCGATCACCTCGAGGAGCCGTGGGGCAACCTCACTGAAGCGCGGCGCCCCGTGGAGCATGTCGCCAGACAGCCCATGGACAGCTTGCGCCTCCTCCGAGACCTCAATGCGAGGGTTGACCAGGGTGTGGAGCAGCACGCGCTCATATCGATTGCACACGGCGATTTCGACCACCTCATCATCGGCCGTCAGCCCGGTAGTCTCGACATCCAGGAACACAGGGTCTTGCGCCAGCAGGCGATCAGCACGCACAGAGGCCTTCATCAGGTAGGAGGTCAGGCGTGACTGGAGCGCCAGCCGGCGAGCAGCCACCTTCTGTGCCGGTGACTGACGCTTAGGCGCTGCCCGCATGGGCACACAGTCCGCCGCCCGGTAGACATGGGAATGCCCACCATACTGGTTGCGGTACACCGCGACCGGCGTGGCGTCCCGGGCGGGCTTGAGGCGTAGCTCGTTCTTCAGTCGTGCCTTGGTCGCACAGAACCCATTACGGATGGCCGCCTCGCGAGCGGCCTCCAGGGCGGCAGGGGAGGTGTCGTCTGCCATCGTCGTGCCCCCTTAACCACTTACCTTGACGAGGGGAGGGCGAAGAAGGCGCCCGGCATAGGTATACCCGGTCTGGAGCACTTCGGTCACGATCCCCTTCCCGAGGCCAGTGCTGTGGTCGATACCGACCGCCTCGTGACGCTCAGGGTCAAACCGCTGGCGCTCAGCCTGGATCACTTCAACTCCATGCTGGGCCAGGGCGTCCCGCTGCATCTGGATGATCATCTCGAGCCCTTGCCGGTGGGCTGCATCTTCCGGCCCCGTCATGCTGCTGACCGCCTTCTCGAGCCCATCAATCGCTGGCAGCAGGTCAGTCGTCAGGGCCTTGATCGTTTCGTCTCGTGCCTGGCGGACCTCTTTCTCGCGATCGGCCTCAAGCGCCTGGATCTTCTCGGCTGCCTGCTTCTCCAGGTCGCTACCTACCAGCTCGATGTCATACCGGATGTCGCCTCGCTTGGCATCACCACGAACGTACCCACCACGACCCCGGAAATAGAGCGGCCGTCCTGGCGTGTAGCCCTCGATGAAAGGGTAGTGCTCATGGCCTTTGAGGGTGGGATAGGCCACCTCTACCTCGGCCGGAAACACCATGGCCAGGTAGGGCACCTCCACCACGGCGCTCAGATGCTTGCCTTCCACCTTCAGGTGAGGTGGATGCTCCACCTCGACCTCAATGTAAAGGTCGCCGGCCTCCCCGCCATTCAGCCCTTCACTGCCTTGCCCCTGGACCTTGACGGGGAACTTTGTGGTGTCGATGAAGCGGGGCTTCAGAGCGACCCGGATGCGCTCCCGCTTCTCGACCAGGCCTTGGCCGTCACAGGACAGGCAGTGCTCCTCAGAGTAGGGCATGAAGCCTTGGACTCCCGTTCCCCCGCAGCCTTCGCACGAAGGGTCACCGGCCATGGGAGCCGATTGGGAGAGGTAAGGGGCTCGGCACACCCGGCAGATAGCCTTGACGCACGACTGGCATCGGACTCTGCGGCGGTAGTCGACTCGAATGAGGTTGTGCTCGGCGACCGACCGGAGCGAAGCCGCTTTGGTGATCCGAACATCCTTGCCTGGGACCGGCTGCGCGTGGCCCTTCAGGCATTCATTGAATGCAATCTCAGACACGTCATCCTCCTGGCTCAAGCGCTCTGTCGCAGCTGCTCGATTTCATCCAAGGCA
Organism: Halomonas sp. GXIMD04776; assembly: GCF_049808615.1. Taxonomy (NCBI): domain Bacteria; kingdom Pseudomonadati; phylum Pseudomonadota; class Gammaproteobacteria; order Oceanospirillales; family Halomonadaceae; genus Halomonas; species Halomonas sp. GXIMD04776. The sequence goes on from NZ_JBNCAN010000010.1 coordinate 87,216, forward strand.
GTCTCCCGCTCTCGGAACCAGTGGTCTCGACGCGCCTCAGCCTGGGCCTTCTCGTCTTCCAGGCGGGCGACACGTCTTGCCAGGCGAATGCACTCGCGCCGCAGCTCTTGCTCCGACATCGCGTGGTACTGTGCGATCGCGGCTCCCATCTCAACACCTCCTTGCCTTCTCAGCCCCCTCCCCATCACGACTTCGGCTTGGGGATCTTCACGCCTTCCAGGTTGTAGTGCTCGCCCAGCTCGATAGCCCGGCGCACGGATTCCAGCACCGGCCTACGCACCGTGCGATAGCGGGTCGACTCCGGTGAGGCAAACCAGCCCTTCACCGTCTCGACGCTGTAGCCCGTCAAGGTCGCGACATGCTCTTGCTTCAGTCCATGGCGCTCCATGAGCTGGCGCAAGGCCTCGTTGTTCGATGTCTCGGATGTGCTCATCTAGGTCTCTCACTCAGGGCCGCCCGCCGAGGCGAGTGGCCAGATTCATAGGGGCGCCTGCGGCCTTCTGCTGGCGCCAGAGAGGGGTTACGCCTCAAGCCCCCAGCGCTGGCGGGCACGATCCAGCGCCGTCCTGGGCGCCCGCTCCTGGGCCTCCTGCGCGTTGAAGTGAGCCAGCAGCTCGCCGAACAGCTCTCGGTCATTCAGGTCCAGGTCGATCCCTACAAGGTGGTCGACGGCCTGATGAATCTCGATGGTCGTCCAGGGGTCGAGCTGGGCGACCTCCTCGTTGTCGCGGATCAGGCGCTGAACTTCGGCATGACCCTTGATCGTCGCCAGCTGGCGCTCTCGCATCTCTTCGCCCGACATACAGCCTCCAGGTGAACGGCGTGGACATAACACGAATGTTATATGTGCAATGCACACCTTGGCAAGTGTGACCCATCCCCGCGATAGCCCCTATTAGATATTCAGGACCATTGGAAATGTGCCGCGTCGGCTGCAAAAAAAGTGTGCGCTGGCCTTGATAAAGTGTGCATTGCACACTAAAATGACAGTCATCAGGTGGAGGCCAAGGCCTTCTGAATACCGCCACCGCAGGACGAGCACCGATGACGACCTACTTCATCCCCCTGTTCACCCTCCCAACCATCGTGGTCGAGCCCGGCCACTACCTGACTCGGGCCGGTGAGCGCGTCCTGGTCGAGCGGGTTTCCAGTCGCCACGACTTCAACTGCACAGGGCGCTATGTCAGCTCCGGCACCGCCGAACGGTGGCACAAGACCGGAAGGATCATGGCCACCTCCGAGACGCCCAACGACATCGTGAAGCGCCTGTAACCCACGAACCAGCTGCCAACATCCGAACGCGAGGAACCCCCATGAAGCTCAACATCATGCACCCGCTCTATGTCGTCGCCGGCCTCTCCAGCCAGAGCGAGCCCGGGAACCAGTGGATGCCGATCTCCACGCAGACCTATCCGGTGCAGCACGTCGCCGAGCGCGAGGCCGAGAAGATGGCCCGCCGTGCTCGCCCTCACGAGCAGGTCGGCGTCATCGAATACAGCGCCGATGGGGCGCGGCTGGTCGGCCAGGTCCATCAAGGCGCCAGCGCCTGAAGCACGACCACGCATCGCACGAGCCGAACAACGACAAGGGAAGGGAGTAGACCATGAACCTGGCGATCAACCTGGACACCGAAACCGCAGAACCGACCACTTTCGAGCCGGCCGCGGCGCCGCTGCCCCAGCGGGCGCGTCAGGCTATCGACCTCCTCAAGGCGATTGTCACCGAGCAGCCCACCTCACTGCTGATCGCCTATTCGGGCGGCAAGGACTCCACCGTGGTCACCAGCCTCGCGCTGGCGGCCCTGGCCGAGCTGGCGCAGGAAGGGAAGCTGAGTGCAGACATCGAGCACATGGCCGTGACCTCCAACACCGGCATCGAGAACCCTGTGATCGAGCGCCATGTCGGCAGCCATCTGCGAGCCATGCGGACGTTCTGCGCCGAGCACGCTATCCCCCTGAAGGCACAGTGGGCCTTGCCGAGCCTGGCCGAGAGCTGGCAGGTGAGCGTCCTGGGTGGCCGTCGCCAAATGGCCTGGCCCAGCGAAGGGCAGAGCCAATACTGCTCTGTCGACTGGAAGATCAAGCCGATCGACGCGCTCAAGCGCCAGCATGCCAAGTCCCTTCCCAAGGGAGTGCGTCAGGTGACTCTGCTGGGCAGCCGGTTCGAGGAGTCCGCTCGCCGTGCGGCGAACATGGCCGACCAGGGCGCCGGTAGCGGCGTGGTGGATCACCAGGGGCGCCTGCTGGCCTACCCCATCGCCGACTGGACGACCAGCGACGTGTGGGACTACATCCTGTTCGCCCAGCCCTTTGGACAGGGAGGGCCTTTCCCGAGCTACACCACCTCTCTGGCGGACGTGCTGGAGGTCTACAACAGCGCCAACGGCGAGTGCTCCATCGTCGGCGACAGCGGCAAGCGGACCCCGTGCGGCGCTCGCACCGGCTGCTGGGCGTGCCCGTATGCCGGCAAGTCTGACGAAAGCCTCACCAACATGGCCAAGGACAACCCGGAGATGGCGCCGCTGCTGGCGCTGCGCCAGTACATCGTCTCACTGCGTCATGACGTGGGCGCCCGGAACTTCATCGGCACCGACATCAAAGACGGTGGCGACATCAATATCAGCGCTGCTGGCTATAGCGGCCGTGTCCTGCTGGACCTGCTGCGGGCCTGCCTGACTCTCGACGCCGAGGAGATGGAGCGCTCCGACAACCCGGCCTTCCAGATCATCACCCCGCAGGAGCTGGTCGCGATCGAGTGGAACTGGGCGATCCGCGGCATCCAGGTGCGCCCGTGGGAGGCCACCCGCGCCTGGGTCGAAGTCCACCACCAGGGCAAGCGCTTCCCCATTCCCAGCGCCAGCACCGCAGCACCGGCCCAGGCAGGCGGCCAATCACTGCACCCCTTGGAAGGGGAGACCCTGGGCTCTGTCACCACCCCGCTCATGGCCCATGCCGGCGTCACGGTGGCCATCGGCTCTCGCCTCGAGGTTGACCCCGAGGGCGCCATGGAGATGCTGAGCATCGAGGGCGACATGCTGGCGGCCGACAACGAGAAGGCCCCGGAGAGCGTGGCCAACTCGCTGCTCATGCGCGGCGTGGTCAGCATCCCGGCCAGCCGCCGTGGCGAGCTGGATCGCCGCCTCACCGCGGTCGCTCGGCTTCGCGAGGAAGGCGTCATGCAGTGGGCCTTCCACGGTGGCCGCCCTGAGCTGGCCAGCAATGAATTCCAGCTGGCGATGGTGGGGTAACCCACCAACTGGCCCCGGGGCAGCCCGGGGCCTCAGTTTCGCATGCGAAATCGCTCACTGAGCGGTGACCTGGCGCCAGCAGGTAAACTCCAGGCACACGGATCAAGCGACCAACCGGAGACAATCCAATGAGCTGGACTATCGACTCTGCCTCCCTCGAGGCGCAGGCCCGGCTGTTCACTCGCGGCGCCTATGCCGGATCAGAGATTCGCCCCAATCTGGCAGGCCTCGAGGAGAACTCCCATCCCAGGGCAGTGCTTCGGCTGCTCGAGCAGGCCAACCTGTCTTCGCCTGAGGCCCGGGCCGCGGCCTGGCTGCTGCCCGCTGTCGAGCGCACAGCCACCATGATCGAGGACATTCGCGAGGTATTCGGTAGCGAGGTCGCGGATCTGGTCCGGGCCGCCGTCCCGGAGAAAGAGCCCAGCGAGGCAACGACCGTGGAGGAGATGCTGGCGCAGGAGCGGGCGATCGTGGCCGGCAGCAGCTCCCTGGCTCAGACCCTGGCGGTTTGCTCGATCATCGCCGACATCGAGACAGACGCTGACGGGGCGGTGGACATGCTCGACCACTATGCCGCCTGGCTCGAGGGTGCCACTCAGGCGCAGCCCTTCCTTCGGCGCCGCGCCCAGCGCAGCATAGAGGCTGGCTTGGCCACCGCTGAGGAGTGATCGCCGTCAGCGAGAGGGCTCCGCGCCAGCAGGCGCTTGCGTCCTCATGAAAGGAGGTATGATCGGATCACTGACCTGGACAAGAACGCGGGACACTCGCCATGGAACTCATCATCAAGCTCCTCCTCGGCGCAGCCGGTTTCGGAGGCCTCTCCTGGGCCTCCTGGGGCTTCGCTTCGAGCCACGATACGGGCATGACGTTGATGGCGCTGGTTCTCGGGGTCGCTGCGTTCATCTGCGGCTTCTTGGCCATCGCCAAGGTCATTCACTACAGCAAGTGGGCGGCCACCCTCTTCTGGATCGCCATGCTGGGCACGCTGACATACACATTCCCGCCGCTTGGCCTCACCCAGCTGGGCTGGCCTGGCTGGGGGCTCATCGCCTTCCTCGCTATCTGCTCCCTCGTCATCGTCGCCCACAAGCCGGCTGCTGGCGCCAGCAAGAAGTCCTATCTCGGCAACTATGACGTGTATAGCGGTGACGGCTCCCCGACAGGGATCGACTACAGCGGTTACCCATCGGCAAGGGCCATTCGCCATGGCACCTACAGCTCGACAAACGACCTATGAAAAAGGCCCCCGGGAGTGATCCTGGGGGCCTTGCAGCTTGTGGGGAGGAGCTTGTGGCTTACCAGCCCCAGGGGGATTGCAGCTCGCTGGATACCGCCAGCAACTCGCGCAGCTCGGTAATCTCGTCGGTGACGGCGATCTTGTAGGAGATCCGCTGGTTCATCTCCAGGGTCTCATCGGGCTCGCCTTCGGTGTGGAAGTCGACGCGGGTATCCTTCATCTCGTATTCACCCTCGTTGTGGAACCACTCCACGATATGGGTGGCGCCACTCAGCAGAGACAGCTCCTCCTCGGGCAGGCTGCTCTCGGCGACGAACTGCTCGTTGAAGCCGTCGACCCCCTCGAGGTCGCACTTGTAGCGCACCACCTCACGACCACGACTGTCCTCGATCACCTCCCAGCTCGTGCTGGCGCACACGGCCCGGCGATCCAGGGCCTGCTCATAGGTCAGCGAGGAGCCCACCGGAAAGGTCTTCTCCTTGAGGTCAGAGATCACGGCGCTGTCACCGCCACAGCCGGCGAGGGTCAGCATCGCCGCGGCCGGCAGCAGGGCAATCAGGTTCCGCTTTCGCATAGTGTCATCCCTTCTATTCAGGTTGTGTGGGCGCCTCACGCCCTTCTGTTATCCGAGGGTGGGTAACCCTCAGCTGTCACCCGGGGAAGCTCCGGGCACATCACAGAGGCCTCTCCGGTAGGGGCTCCATGATTCGTTCTACCCATCCACCACCAGGGTCCGGCCGTTGTCGCCACCACCGATGGCGCTCCGCATGGCCGCGTAGAAGCGCTTGACCCCCCAATCGGACTTGAGCCGCCTAAGCGCCTTTGGGGCGAAACGCCAGAGCCCCATCATCTCGTCGGGCATGTCACCGGCTACCCAGGCCTCCTCCACGGCCTCCTCGTCCAGCTTGAAGCCCACGATCTTGAGATGGTGATCGGTGCCGGCCGCGACGAGACTCCGGTAGTAGGCTTCCGGCTCCTCCAGGGGATCAGCGTGCTTGTACTGGTCCCAGGGCTGGTGGTAGAGCACATTGGGCTTGGGCACGGTTTGCCAGGTCGACAGCACCTCCTCGGGGCCATCCCACTCGACCACCAGGGCTGCGCCAGCTGCCTCCACCTGCTGGCCATCCGGGGCATAGGCGACGGGCTTGCCGCGCACCGCCGTGGCATACAGGTTCAGGCAGGCATCCGTGTTCATCGGGTCAACCGAGAACGGGGCATACCGGCCCGCCTTCGCGATCTGGTAGGCCTGCACCGGCCCGGTCACATGGAACAAGCATGTCGCCATGGGTTCTCCTCAAGTTGTGGTGGGCGGCCGGGTCACTCCATCTCTTCCCGAAGCTCGGCCAGTAACGTCTCGCGTTCCTTTTGTGCTGCCTGGAGGTCAGCATCATCGAAGGGGAAACCCCGACGCTCAGCTGCCGCCATCAATGCGTCTCGATCTGCGGGGTCACCCAACATGTCGTGCCAGCGGCGAAGCTGCGTCACGACCTCGAAGTGATAAAGCTCGTAGTGAAGTCCGCAGCCAGACCCAGCCCCCTCCTCGGCCATTTCGACAAGTCGGCGAGGCTTGATGAGGCAGCCAGGTTGGCTCTGCCTGGGGTTCGCAATGAATCCGTCAGGGGTCACGTCTATCCTCCTCCATCCCTCAATGGCTGGCGTCAGAGGGTCAGTCTTCGTCCTGCTGCGCGTGGAGCAGGGCGGCGATCTCGCGCTCAACCGATGCCACCGCTGGCGCCAGCGTCTCGTCCACTTCCTCCCTGCCCAGGCGGGCGACTTCCTTCCAGCGCTCCAGGGCATCCCGGGACACGAGGTAGGTTCGAGCACAGTCGCCCTCGGGCACCTGCATCTGAAGCGACTCCAGCAGCTCGAGGTCGCGCATGGAGAAGACCTGGATGGCCGGCACCAGCAGCCCTGCCTCTTCTGCCTGGCGGCCGGTAGAGGCCTTGTCCCAGTCGCGCTCGGCGCTCTCAAAGGCAGGATGGGTGGCGGTCTGGTAGCCACAGCGCTGGCAGGACAGCCAGTGGGCATGGAACCAGTCGGTCACTCGCCGCAGGTAGTCCGGGCTGTCCTCGCAGCCGCAGACAGGGCAGGGCGCTCGCTCTGCCATGTCACCTCCCGGTGCTTGCTGGGTGATGGGTTCAAGAGTGCGGACATTCATGCGAAGCCCCCGGAGAGCTGGCTCAGTGACTGAGCCCGCGCATTGGCGCTCTCGCGCACGATGTCGGGTGAGAAGCCGGCACCACAGTGGACCTCATCGATCATCACCAGCTGGAGGTAGCCGCGGTTGATCAGGTAGTTGCCAAAGCCCTGATCGGAAATGTCGCGGTGCGAGAAGACCCCGGAAGCCTCCATCTCGTTGATCTGCTCGATGGTCACCAGGCCCTTGTTGAGGGCGTCGAGCGTCCCCTGGCGGTAGGGCGCCTGGCGGCAATACTGCTCGGCCAGCTCGCCCAGGTTGAGATCCACGAGCGCTCGGTACAGGCCACTGCACTGGTAGTAGGTGGTCCCCCCGCTGGAGAGCGCCAGCAGCTCTCCCTTACGGTGACTCGGCTTCGCCATGATTCGGTCCCCCTTGGTGTTCTTGTGCCCCTCTCTCGAGGCCGGCATGCGCCATACGATGAGCGCTGACCATGCAGGCATAGGCGGAATGCAGCGCATCGCCGATGATGCGATCCGCAAGTTCGAGAGGGGTGGTGTCGGTAATGCCGGCCCGCCGAAGATCCTGTTCGATGACGGCGCGGTGGCGCTGGTACTCCTGGAGACGACCGGCCAGAGACTCGTCCGGGGCCTGCTCCGGTGACGGGTTCACGGTATGCAGTGAAGTGCCCATCTCTACCTCCTACGTTGCAGCACGGCTCATCGGTTGCGCGTCGATGATGGAGGCCAGTCGCTCCAGGGCCGTGATGGAGATCGTCCTCTCGCCTGCCGCGCTACGCGCCTCATGGCGGCGCAGCAGGGAGAGATCCCGTGGCGAAACCCCGTGGTCTCGGCAAAACGCCGCCTGGGTGGTCCCGCGCTCTTCCAGCAGCTGCTCCAGGGCCTCTCGCAGCGCGACAATATCGGCGTACTCGAAGTGACCCTTGCTCAGCTCGCTCTCATCGTTGGTCTCACTCATGCTGGGCTTGGCCAGCCTGGGCTCGAGGTTGAAGGTCACGGCCTCGGCGGATGGGGTGCTCGGCACAGCCACATCCTCTCCCGGGCCAGCAGTGTCCTCGGGCAACCTGTCGCCTGAAGAGGTAGGGCCACCGCTGACAGCTGGCGCGGGCACAGGCCGCCCCATGCGTGACAGAGACGTGATCGCCAGCACGGCCGACAGCTGGAAGATGATCAGCGCCAGCGCCTGCATCACCACCAGTGCCTGCTGGCGCCAGGTCATGGCCTCGGCCGGGGGCGTCGACAGCAGCTCGGCCAGCTCGGAATCGACCTCGGTGAGCCGTGCCTGGGCCTCCTGGATGGGCGTGAGCCAGCCTGCCCGGGCCTCGCTGTTCTGCCGGAAGGTTGCCAGGCTCTCCTCCAGTCGCGCCGCCTCCTGGGTCAGCCGCTCGATCCGCAGCTCACGGCCGGCGTCGACATGCGAGGCTGCCTGCCACTCCTCCACCAGAGGCTCGCAGACGGTATAGACCGGGCCGGTGAGGGCGAGCACGCTGGTCACCAGCGCCAGCGCTCTTCGCGCAAGCTGGCGCTGATACCAGAGCCACAGGGCGACGACCTCGAGGAGCACCGCCCAAGCCCAGCCCATCGGGCCGACGAACTCGGTCCAGAACTGGATAGCGTGCAGCTGAAGCAGGGCGATCGCGCCGGTCAGCACCAGCAGCGCCGGCAGCTTTTGCAGGTATCGGGTTGTCGTTGTCTTGTCTCGCACAGGCTCTCTCCCACACACGAATCGCACACCAGACGACGAGGCCACCTCCCCTTGCCAAGGAAGGGGCCGAGGTCGTTCACAGCGAAAACGTCACCACGCCGTTGCGCACGGCCGGCACCATGGCCATGTCCACCGGCTCCTCCAGCCGCGGCGCCGGGGGCGGCTCGGGCGACTCGGGCTCGGGAGCGGACAAGCGGATAGCGGTCGACAGCGCCAGCATGGTCGCCCAGGCCACCATCCAGCGGATCAGGAATGGGCGGTCGGCCAGCCGGGCTCGCCGGGTGAGCAGCTTCGCCGTCAGGAACAGGGCATAGAGGAGGGCCGCGACCCATATCAGCACCAGGAAGCGCGTCATAGGTCACCTCCTGCCACGGCCGCGGGTCGGCCGGTTTCGCATGCGAAATCGCGGTACTGGCCACCAGCCGCCTTGTGCTGGCGCAGCTTGGCCGTCAGCGCCAGCCCCTCGTCACTGAAGGTCAGGGTGCTGCCAGGCTCAACCTGCTCGGGGCCGACCGTGAACAGCCCCTCCGCGGCGAAGTCCTGCACGCAGCTCCAGTCGTCGTGCCACGGGTCCGGCTGGGTGCCGTCCGCTAGCGTGGTGGCGTGCTCCGGGCGCATCACCATGCCTGGGCGAACCGGGTGACTCGGGCGCTTGGGGCGCGGGCACTGCTCGGCCAGGACACGGTAGTGCCTCCGATTGGCGGTCATGCGCGGGTCAGCGCCCACCTGGAAGCCAGCCATCTCCACCATCACGGCTTCGACGTAGGCCAGGCAGCGCCAGTGGTCTCGGCCCCACCGGGCCATCGGAACGTAGGCTTGCTCCATCTGGATTCTCCATCTTGGTTAGGGGAAGGGTTGCTATTGCTCCCCGTCTCGCCGGCTGGCCTCATCGACCGCATCTCGCGCCCAAGCCGCGAAGGGCCACAGGATGAGCCCGGTCGCGAAGGACACGGCGCTTCGATCGAACTCGGAGAGCAACAGCCAGGCCACGCCACCGGCAATATTCAGCTTGGCGACGAACACACCGAAGACAGCCGTGCCTCTCAAGAAGCGGTCCACCACAGGCGCCTTCAGCATCATCCACCTCCCTTGGCTCGGGGCTGTCCCGCGGTGGCTCCCTCATCTGGGGCGGAAAGACGGCCGCCACGTTCTGTGCCAAAACGCGCATGCGCCAGCTCGCGATCTCTGCCTTCCCAGCCGTGCAGCCAGGCATTGCGGAAGGCCCGCGAAAAGGTCAGTCGGCCGCAGTCCTTCCGGTAGTCGTTGTAGGGGCAGGCGTGGCGGGGGTCGCCACGGTCGCGTGCCTCCCGTCCCTTCCTCTCGGCGCCATCAAGCGCTCGGTTGGCCATGCGGCTCTCCTTCATCTATTGCGGGGGTGGGCTGGCGCAGCCACAGCGGCAGGGAGGTCAGCCGCCGCCGCCCGGTGACGTGCCGGGCCGCTCGCTCGATGGCCGAGGGGTGGCCCACGAGCACCACGCGGCGCTTCCCGCGGGTGATGCTGGTGTACAGCCACTGCCGCTCGAGCATGTGCCAGTGCGATCGCGCCAGCGGGATCACCACGGCGGGGAACTCCGACCCCTGGGCCTTGTGGCCAGTCATGGCGTAGGCGAGCTGCAACTTGCCGAGGGCATCGCTGGTGAACAGCACTTCCCGGTCCTCGAACCGCGCCAGCACCGTCTTTTCCTCCGGGTCCGCCGCCACCACGAACCCGAGGTCGCCATTGAAGACCTCCCGGTTGTAGTCGTTCTCGGTCTGCACGATCTTGTCGCCGGCCGCCCAGCGCCGGCCGTTGATCGTCACCGAGCCCCGGTCGCCGGGGATGTGGTAGGCCCGCAGTGCGTCATTGAGCGATCGGGTGCCGACCGGGCCACCGTGCATGGGGGTCAACACCTGCACCTCATGCAGGGTGTCGAAGCCGTGCGCCAGCATGTCGGTCGTGGCCACGCGGAACGCCTCCTGAAGGACCAGCTCCGGGTCACTGCCCTCGGGCACCGCGACAATCTCGAAGTCGCTACCCGGGACAGACTGGGGCGGGTGTCCCTGATTGACGGCGTGCGCCTGGACGATGATCTGGGAGCCTTCCCCCTGGCGGCGGATCTGCTGCAACCGGGCGACAGGCACTCGCCCCGAGGCGATCACATCCCGCAGGACGTTCCCCGGGCCAACCGAGGCCAGCTGATCTTGGTCACCGATGATGTAGAGCCGGCAGTGGTCGGGTAGGGCGACGACGAGGGCGCGGAACAGCTGCACGTCCACCATCGAGGCCTCATCGATGATCACCACGTCCGCCTCGATCGGGTTGTCCGCATTGAACTCGAAGCCGTTGGCGCCAGCCCCCAGCAGCCGGTGAATGGTCGTCGCGGGTCGCCCGGTCGCCTCGCTCATCCGGCGTGCGGCTCGCCCAGTCGGCGCACACAGCGCCAGCTCATAGCGACTGTCATCCAGGGTCTGCGCCAGCACCTCGGTCACCGTGGTCTTGCCGACCCCCGGGCCGCCCGTGAGTACCGCCACGCCATAGGCCAGACAGGTCACCAGGGCTTCACGCTGCTCGTCGCTGAGCACGCGCCCATCGGATAGCTCGCCATCGACACTGGCCAGCCCGCTGTCCTCCCAGGGGACCGCTCGCGCCAGCAGGGCAGCGGCGATCGTGCGCTCTGCATTGATCAGCGCCGGCAATCCCACCAGCCCACCTTCCACCTGCTCCAGCTTCTCGTGCGCCAGCAGCAGCTCAACCACCGAGGTCGTGCGTGCCACATCCACCTCGAGGAGCTTCGCGCCTTCCGAGGCCAACTCCCCCGAGGTTGCCAATGTGTGGCCCGAGGCTGAGCGGGCATCCACGACATGACGCAGGCCGGCGATGATGCGATCCCGGTGCGTCAGCTCGAACCCCATCGACCGCGCCATGGTGTCGGCGATGCGGAACCCGATGCCGCGAGTCTTGAGCAAGGTCCGGTAGGGGTTGGCCGACACCTTCGCGATGGTGTCCTGGCCCAGCTGGCGGAATACCGACATGGCCCGCGAGGCGCCGAGGCCGTGCCCCTGGAGGAAGATCAGGGCTTCCCGAGCTTCCTCATACTCGTTCCAGCTGCCGGCGATCCGTGCGGCCTTCTTCTTGCCGATACCGGGCACCGCTCGCAGGGCTTTCTCGTCGCCCAGGACATCCCGCAGGCCGTCACCGAAGTGCGCGACCAGCCGCTTGGCGAAGGTCGGGCCAACACCGGCCACCTTGCCGCTGGCCAGGTAGGCGCCCAGGGCCTTCGACTCCTGGGGCACCTGGGTCACCAGCCTCTCGGCCTTGAACTGCTGCCCGAAGCGGGGATGGGTCGTCCAGGCGCCATGAGCCTCTACCGACTCCCCTTCATTGAGCGGCTGGCACACCACCACCAGGGTCACCTCGCGTTCCGCCTCATCGCGCACGGTCAGGATCTGGAATCCCTCCTCGCCCACGAAACGGACATCGGCAACCACTCCGCTCAACTGCTCCAGGTTGTCCATGGTGCTACCTCACAAAAAAAAGCCCGGCTGGGGAGAGCCGGGCAAATGCAGGGTGGGAGTCAATAGGCTCTGGCAGAGCGGCGCGGCCTATTAGCACGCCCGGGACACGCCCGACTGAAGCGCTGGTTCTACTACGGGGGAGCCCACTAAGCGGTGTGAGAGAGAGAAGCCGGATCAGGGCTGCTCAGTGGGCTCTCCGGTAGCCCCGGTGACCGGGACGACCAGGCGGCTGATGCGCATCCCCAAAGCCGCGTCAGGGGAGAGAGAGGAGCCACGGGCGCACTCCGCGTAATTCGGTCGGCAGGGGTTTCTCTGTTTCCCCTGCCTATGTGTTGCTATACTAGACGACGATTTATAGGAATGCAACACACCCAGGGAATGGAAGACATCGTATTGTCGGCATGCTTCCGAGCGGGGCGATATTCCGCTCGACAATCCCTACCGAAGGACAACCAACAGGATGACATCACGAGCACTCATTCTGTGTGAGAAGCACTCGGATCAGGCAGACAAGATAGCCCCTGCCCTGGGGCTGACACGCAACGGATCTTCCTATACCGGCACCTGGAATGGAGTCTCCCTGACGCTGGTATGGGCGGCTGGCCACCTGCTGGCGCCGGTCGAGCCTGCCGTTGTGAGCCCTGAGGCCAACTGGCGTGATCCACGCAGCCTGCTGCCGCTGCCTACCGCTTTTCCGCAGACCCCGACAGACCGGGGGAAGAAGTACCTGGGCAACCTGAAGAAGGCCCTCTCCCAGGCCAGTGAGGTGTGGCTGGCGACCGACCCCGACCGTGAGGGGGAGGCGATCGGCTACGAGGTTCTGCAACACGCGAAATACCGGGGCACGGTGAAGCGCATGTGGCTCACCGGCTCCATGGAAGCGTCAGACGTGCAGGCCGCGGCCAAGCGCCTCCGGGAAGGTGGGGAGACCATCTCCTACTGGCGAGCCCAGCAGGCCCGCGCCAACGCCGATGGGTTCTGGCAGTACCTCGTTCGGGCCTACACCGCGTCCGCCCGCATCGGGCTCATGGGCAAGGATCTGGGCAAGGGGAAGGGCAAGGCCGGCGTCGTTTCTGCCGGCCGTGTGCAGTCCGCTACCCTGGGGCTGGTGGTCGAGCGCGATCGCACGATTGAGGGCTTCGTCCCGGTCGACCACTACCAGGCGAAGATCACCCTGGGCGGTGGCGAATTGAGCTATGCCCCGGTCGATCCGCCTGCTGGCGCCAGCGGCATCAAGCTCCAGGACGATGGCAAGCCGCTGTTCCTGGACCGGGACGCCATGGAGGCCTTCACACAACGCCTCGAGGGCGCCGACACGGCCGACATTCTGGCCGCGGACACCAAGCAAACCGCCAAGCACCCGCCGCTTCCCTACAGCCTCACCGCGCTCCAGCGGGACATGTCCAAACAGCACGGGATGACGGCCACGCAGACCCTCAAGGCGGCCGACGCCATGCGTAGCGATGGCTACCTGACCTACCCCCGGACAGAGCACGGAGAGCTGCCCGCCAGCCTCTACAACCGGGATGACCTGCTGGCGATCCTGGGCGGCGCTGCCAAGGCCGATGACGGGCTCATGGCGCCAGCACGCCTGGCGGGTCGACGGCACTGCCTGGAAGGGGCCGATGTGCCGCGCCCACGGTGCTTCACCGACAAACCGATGAACCACCACGGGATCATCCCCACGCACAATACGCCGGACCTGTCGGCACGCTCAGACGCCGAGCGAAAGGTCTACCTGGCGTGTGCCCAGCAGTTCATCCAAGCGCTGCTTCCACCGGCCACGGTGGAGTCTCTGAAGGTCAGCGCCAGCGTCGATGTGGAAGACGTGCTGGAGCGCCAGCCAGCGCTGTTCGCCGGCACCTTCAAGCGCGTCGTTGACCCGGGCTGGATGACCGCGTTCCAGGCGCCGAAAGCGCAGAAGGATCTCCCCCCGCTGGTATCCGGCGCCAGCCTACCCATCGAGGCCGTGAGGCTTCACGAGGCCCGCACGGAGCCTCCCAAGCACTTCACGCTGGACACCCTGCTGAGCGCCATGCTCAACGCTGGACGACAGGTTGAAGGCGAGGATGCTGCGGCTCTCAAGAAGGCCGAGGGGATCGGCACCCCGGCCACCCGCGACACGGTGATTCAGACGCTCTTCGATCGCGAGTACATCGCCACTCAGCGCAAGGGTAAGCAGCAGCTGATCGTGTCCACTCCCCGAGGCCGCGCCTTCATCGATAACACCCCGCGCATGCTCTCCGATGTCCGCGTGACGGCCGCCTGGGAGCGCGAACTCGACGCGATCCAGAACGCCTCCAGCGATGCCGAGGCCAAGCGGCTGCGCGACACCTTTATCACTCAGCAACGCGACTTCATCACCACCCGCATCAACGAGGTTATCGAGACCATGGACAACGCCCCCGAGGCCGTTCGTGAGGCCACCAACGCACCGACCGAGAACATGATTGCCGCTGCCCGGAAGATCGCTGCTTCGCGTGATCTGGAGCTGCCTGAAGGCATTGAGCACAGCTTCGACACCTGCCGCGCATTCCTGGATGAAGTGATGCAGCAGACGCCCCCACCCACCGACAAGATGAAGGCGTTGGCGATGCGGCTGGCGGACGAGAACGGCGTCACCTTGAATGGTGAGCTGACCTCCTTCAGGGAGTGCAAAGCGTTCATCGACAAGCACCTCCAGAACGGGGAGCCGACCCCCAAGATGCTGGCCGCCGCTGAAGCCGCCGCCAAGCGCTACGGGGTCAAGATTCCCGAGGCCGCCCGCACCTGCATCAAGGAGTGCCGGCTGTTCCTGAGCGAGCACCCGCGGTAGCCGCGCACGAGGCCCGCCCGGGCACCCCCTGGGCGGGGATAGACACACCAGATCGACCACCTGCATGCCACTCGAATAGGCCCTTACCCTCGCCAAGGAAGGGGGCGAAAGAACACAGCTTGGACTCTCTCTCACTGGGGGGATGGCACCAGCTATGGACATGGTAGGTGACACAGGAATGACGCATGACCGATAGCGTATCCAGCAACACTGAGGGGGCTTCCCCGACACAGCGCAAGTCGCGTTATAGACGCACGGTAGACAGGCAAACCTACCTGGACGAGTCCGCCCAGATGGTAGGCGCCCTGAGTCATGACATCACGGCCATCATGGGGGAGTACAACCGCCAGCTAGTAGAACTCCATGAGCGGTTGCGTGACGCTCAGCCGCGTTCACACGGCGCCGTTCTGATGGACCTCAACCGCTGCGGGTACGGGTGCCTTGGGTGCCCGCATCCGGTGTGGGTGAAGTGGATGGACAAGCAGAAGAATAACCGCCAGTCCGCCTCCAAGTGGATTGCCGTTCGACTGTCTCGCCCAGGCACCGCTGCACGCTCGAAAAGCATCCCAGACGAGGCCCGCGAACTGATTGCTGAAGCACAGGCGCTGATCGAGCGTAGAGCCCGTTTTATCGATCACCTGAAGCGCATCAACAAGGCCATCGGTGCAGCTCGCAGCACACGTCCTGACCTAGGGTTTCAGCACACAGGGGAGGGTGAGTAGAGCACCCTCATACGGTATCGCTGACAAGCGGCAAACAGGCTCCCGGGGTATCTCGCGGAGCCTTTTTTGTGGCTGGCACATAGAGTGATAGGACACCGCCAGAGCGCCCCATAGAGCGCTTGCCGGTATGGCTTATACCAGCACTACAGGCGACATGGGTGTGCGATCGCCAGGCTGCATCCTTAGGGGGTACGAGCGTACTGCGGGAGGGCATCCCCAACGGGCAGAGGTGACGACAGTGCGAACGACTTATCGGCGCGTGCGAGACCACGGGGAGTGTGTGCCTGTCGGGGTGTGGGGAAGCGTTACCACCGTGCCTGCGGCTGGCGCCTTCGGTGCGTGAGCAGCCACGGCGAGTGTGTGCCGTTCGGGGTGTGGGGGAGCGTTGCCACCGTGCCTTCGGCTGGCGCTTTCGGTGCGTGAGCGACCACGGCGAGTGTGTGCCGTTCGGGGTGTGGTGAGGCATTGCCACCGTGCCTGCGGCTGGCGCTTCCGGTGCGTGAGCAGCCACGGCGAGTGTGTGCCGTTCGGGGTGTGGTGAGGCGTTGCCACAGTGCCTGCGGCTGGCGCTTTCGGCGCGTGAGCAGCCACGATAAGTGTGTGCCATTCGGGGTGTGGGGAAGCCATGCCACAGTGCCTGCGGCTGGCGCTTCCGGTGCGTGAGCAGCCACGATGAGTGTGTGCCATTCGGGGTGTGGGGAAGCCATGCCACAGTGCCTGCGGCTGGCGCTTCCGGTGCGTGAGCAGCCACGATGAGTGTGTGCCATTCGGGGTGTGGGGAAGCCATGCCACAGTGCCTGCGGCTGGCGCTTCCGGTGCGTGAGCGACAGCAGCCAGGGCCAGTTAAAACGAAGTGGCTTTGGGGCGAATTCTGGGTTTGAGATCGAGCAAGGCTAGGCATTTCGAGGCCCGCCTCGTATTCAGGCCGCGGAGCGGCCCATGTGCTTTTCGTATTGCAAGCGGCAGTGCCCAAGCGTCGTCACCACAGCGCAGCTTTGCAGCCGTCACAGAACGAAGTCCATGCGGGCGAAATTGCAGGATAGGAAACCACCAGGGCTAGGCATTTCGAGGCTTGCCTCGTACCCAGGCCGCGGAGCGGCCCATGTGCTTTTCGTTGTATGTGGAAAGGGTCTCGAGCATTCAGTATAAGCAGCGATCGAGCATTACTAGGAACGCTGAAAAAGTGCTGATATGCCAACTAATTATGCCCAAATATGTGCCCTGATATAGCTTTACGAGAGCACCATGAAGAGCATTACAGGAGCGGTTGTCATGAGAGCACCAACGGAATGCTCTATCTCAGTCAGTCGGCAAGATGCGTCTAACCCGTTCGATTCCCGTAATCATAGTCAAGTCATGGGAACGGGGATCGATTCCCGTACTGGCCAATCCAGGGCCGGGGCTCATAGGCTGTCTACTGAAGCCAGTCGGCACGCCGTTCAGGCGCCCCCTGACCTTGGTAAGGGGATTCGCCTAGCTGCTCGAGGGGTACTCAGCCCTAAAATCTTCCATGGCCTTCAACAGGTCCAGGTAGTCAACGCCACCCGTGATCAGCCGAGTCTTGGTGGCTCGCTCGTACATCCAGACGCTCCATAGCTTCATGTGGGTTGAGGCCCCATCGAGATCCTTGGGCATCATGCCGCCCCACTCAGGATCATCAGCCATGAAATGAAGCGCCCTGTCGATTGCGCGATCCAGGTCATTCTGAGGCGAGTAGAAGTCCTCCAAACGAACCTGCTCGGCCAGGATCATGACAGCCAGCACGGGATAGTTCAGCCACTCCGCGAATCGCTCTAACACATCCCGGCCCAGGGTGGTGGCCTGGCGCCGGCCTGTTTTCAGGTGGCTCAACGTGGAGGGTGCTATGCCAAGTCTCTCGGCCAGCTCAGTGATAGAGATCCCTTCACTTACCACCCGCTCAAAGATGATTTGAACCAGCTTGTAGCCTGGGGCGTCTGGCTCGATTTGCAGATAGTCACTCCGCGGCCCCTTAGGCTTTCCCTTCTGCCCACCCTTCGGGCCGGGGCCTGGCTTGCGCTTTCCGGCCTCAATGACCTTCTTCAGGTCGTCGTTTTCATTGTCGTGATCCAATGCTCTCTCCCATACGCCGGAATTCGACGCCACTCACATGTAACTATACCAGATAACGTTTTCTAACGGTCCCGGGCTATCCGCAGCAGTCAGCGTAGCTGCAAGATTGCTTCGTCGTCATGATAACCCAGGAGACCGAAATGCTCATTGGCCGCGTAGAGCACGACCCCAAAAAGCAGATTCAGGCCCAACTGCCTGAATCCACGATCAATCGGCTGGATCAATACCGTGAGCTGTACCAGCTCACCTTCGGCGAGAAGGTTTCGACCAGTGATCTGGTCGACCTAATGCTGAGGAACGTCATGGACAGGGACCGCGAGTTCAAGCGGTTTCTGAAGGACCAGGAGCGGAAGGAGAAGCAAGAGGCCAAGCAGCAAGGCCAGGGGGGTGAGGCCCCGGCCGGCGAGCCTCGTGATGGTGGGGGTGAGAGAAATCACACCACAAGCGAGGAAGACCGCAAGCACGGTCAGCCAAAACAGGGCATGGGGCGCTAGGTTTCACCATGCCGCATCTGGATGACCTCACGCATTTGCTCGACCAGAGGGACCACACGGTTCCACTTGGTACGCAGCACCCGATGGTTGCCCGTATGCCAGCTACGGATCGAGGTCACGGCCTCGTCGGCGGCTACGGCGATTTGTCGTGGGGTCATCACTTCCATCCAGCGATCCACCGTTGCCTTGACCTCATCAGCGGCGACCCATGCGCCGCCCTCGATTGCCTCATGTTCTTCCATGATCTCCTCGAGGGCGCCCTGCACTCGCTCGTAGGGGACTTTCCGAGGGGTTACGCCACCAGTCCAGGCATTGACGGATGCCACGGAAATCTTGCTGTTGAGCTTCGAGGTCAGCAGCTCGGCGATCTTGGCCAGGGTCATGCCGTACTCGTCACGCAAAGTGTTGATGCGCCGGCCCAGGTCGCTATCCGTCGAGCTGCGCTCAGCACGCCCACGGGTCGTGGGGATGCTCACTTTGATCTCGCAGCCATGCCTTTCAAGCGTATTGATCAGGTCGTTCAGGAGCGTGTCTCGCATGGCTAACCTCTTTGAATACTTGTCGAAACAACCGCCATCCGAAATGCAGCGATTGGTCGGGTGGACTGCCTCCCGTCTGCACATACCGCGGCAATGGCAGGACGACATGCGCCAGGAAATTTACCTTGCCTGGCTTGGGCGGGAGTACGACGCCAGCTATTCCCATGATGCCATCATGAAATACGCGGGCGAAGCCGCCTTCCTGGCCATTAGCACCTGGCGCCGGCATACCGTTCTCCCCGTCACAGTCCATAAGGCGGGTCAGGCGGACAGTGAGCCCCGTGCTGAGCAGTACGATCTGATGGCTGAGCAGATCCCTGGCTTTACCCAGGAATTCAACGACGAGATCGACACTGAGGCCTCCGTGGAGATTGAGCCCACGTCCACTGCCTCAGCCCACCTCATCGACCTTCCGAAACGCTCAGCTCGCTCAGGGCTGTCCAACGAGAACCTGCTTTCCCTTCACTGTGAAGGCCTGTCGGCTGCCGAAATCGCTGCGGCGGCTGACATGACCGAGCGCAGTGTCTACCGCAGATTGGAACGGCTGAAAAATGGAAATCGTAGTACAGTATAGTAAAATTGCAGCGCTCACGGTAGCGCTCTCAAGTACCGCCCTGGCAGCTGACCAGGACCTCGGAACCCTCGGGCCTACCTGGGAAATCGGCGAGCCAGATATGCGTCTGGCGATCGTGGCTGAGGCTCATGGCGTCGACTGGGATTCGGTCCATGAGCACCTGGCGGGGCAGGCCCAGACACACACCAACGACATCCCTGACTGGTATGTGCCCGTCGCCGAGCATACCGAAACCCATTTCGTAGACCCCTCCTACACCCTTCAAGAAGACATCGAAGCGCTGAAGCGGCAACCGGACGGCACTTACCAGTGGGGCACCATCTACGAGGCAGGCACCAAGGTTAATCCCCTGGACAAGGTGCGCCCGCAAAACTGGCTCCTCGTTGTCGACCTCCGGGTGGACAGGCAGCGCGAATTGGCCGTGGAGCTGAAGAAGCGTCATCCGGTCAACTTGACCGTCATTGTGACCGCGGGCGATCCCGGCGATTTGGCTGCTGACCTGGGGCGTGCCGTCTACTTCGCCGAGGAATGGCATTTCGACCGTTTGGGCATCACTCACACGCCATCACTGGCAGGCGTGCGAGATAGCCGTCCCGACGCCATCGAAGTGACGCATTTTGCCTACCCCTACGATGTCGAGACCCTGGAGGCCCACCTGCCATGAAACGAATGGTCCTTTCCGGCCTGGCTGCCCTATCCCTGGCCGCGGCCAGCTTCGCTACTGCCTCCCCTCTGACAGGCTCAGCCGCTTGCCAGGGTGAGGTGTTCAACCCGATCAACGACCCTAACTGGAACAACATGTTTCCGGTGACGGTGGCGGGCATATCCATGGGAGGTGGTTCAAACCCGCCCTTGATGCACATGGACCCTATCTGCATGTGCCCTGGCCCCTACGGTGTGGATGTCCCTGGGATTGGGATGACGTACTGGGAACCCACCTTCCTTGCTGAGGTGGCACGCACTCCCGGTTGCATGTCGACCTTGGGCGGGGTGCAAGTGCTCGAGGGGTATGACGAGCAAACCTCGAACCAGAAGTATGGCTCCGGCCGTGACCACGGCTCCGTCACCAGGATGCAGGTTCATTGGTATATCTACCCCCTGTTCAGCGCGCTCAACATGATGAGTTCGCTCGGGTGCATGAACACCTCTGGGTTCAACCTGGCGGACCTAACCGAGGTAGACCCCACCTGGCAGGACGACACCTGGACCTCGATCGCCTTTCCTGAGTCCGCTTTGTTCGCTAACCCGGTTGGCGCTCTTTCGTGCATGCCAGACGCCGTTGCCTCAGCAGCCGGCCGACCTCTGGACATGATGTTCTGGTGCCAGGGATCGCAAGGCGTCCTATACCCGCTGACCGGCTCCAGCCCGACACACAGCTCTCCTCAGGGGGGCAACCTGCATGTCCTCGGAAAGTACATGCAGCGGAAGACCCGGATGGCTGGTTTGCTTTCCACCATCGGGCCATGGGCCGAGTGCCAATCGGTCTATCTGCCGAACATGATCCGTAGCCAGTACAGGATCGACCCGGTTGCGCCGGTCGCGAGTAACCAAACCGCTGTTCTGGGCATGTCCGAATTTCGGTGGGGGATGATGCCGCCCGCCAACACAGCCGTCCGTACCGATTCCGCATTCCTGATCTGGGTAGGTAAGCAATGCTGCGCTCTCTGACACTCCTTGCACTGGTTCTCACCAGCTCAACAGCCCTCGGGCAAAAGACACCCGAGGAAGCCGCTCACAGCGCGTTCTCGGCTCTTCAAGGCGAGAGCGCAGCCCAACTTCCTTTCCCTGGCCAGGGAAGCGCAGAGCGAGTTCTCGAAGCCATGGGGGCAGGTAGCGCCAACGCTGCGGGGGAGGCCGCAGGGGCTGCCATGGTGGACAACATCCGCAAACCCGGCCAGACAGGCGGGATTGCTGACCCAGAGATGGCAGCCGAATGGGAGGCCTTGCGCGGCTCGCTGGGGTTGGGTGAACAAGACCGCCTGTATTTTTTCATCTCGTTCTCAATGCCAGAAAGCATGATCCGCGGCTATGCCCTCGATGCCGCTCGGGCCGGTGGTGAGCTGGTGCTCCGGGGGGTAGAGCCAGGGATGGACCTCAGGCAATTCACCATGGAGCGGCTGCTGAAGGTGCTGCGTCCAGGCGGGATGACTGCACCGATCCAGATAGATCCCCGTCTGTTTGACACCTATGCGGTCGACAGCGTGCCAACCATCGTGCTCGCAAAAGAAGACCCGATGGGGGTTTGCCAAACCGCAGAGCCCAGGACAGGGGAGATCAATGGCCAGACATTCGACTACAAAGCCTGCCCGGAGGCGGCCCCAGACACCTACTGGAAGGTCGAAGGGTCAGTGACGGCCCTATATGCCCTAGAGGAGTTCCAAGACCGCGGGGCCAGCAATGCAGCCGTTTACATCGATGCCTTGAAGGGCGAAGGGGCACTCAGCGCGTCCGAGCAGCCAGGTATCGGCTCAGAGCGGTGGGAATCACTCACCGATGACCTAGCTGAGCGCAACGCGGAACGCCTCAAGGAGCGGTACGAAGGCTCAGATCGTGAAGTTTACGACACGCCAATGGGGCCAGCCGTGGGGCCGAAGGGACAGAACACTGACCATCTCTGGGAGGAATAGCATGCCGAAGGGCGTTCATCTGAAACAGCTCTTCACGGGGGTCGCCATGGCGGCCCTCGTGCCATTGAGCACTAGCGCGATAGCAGGGCCGAGTGAATCGGGCATGAGCGCAGGGGGCGCCTGGGCAAAAGACTTCGACCCGGGCAAGAGTTTCCAGTCGGCCACTTCAGCACTAGGCCTGAAAGACACCAAGACCTCGGGAGAGCTGGGGGGCGAGGTTGGGCTACAGGTCAAGCAACAGCAACAGCGAAATTTCCGTTGCCGTGACGGCGCTCGACTGACGGCGGGTGGTATCCGGGTCAATATCGAAGAGTGTCAGCAATCCGATGACGGTGACTTGCAGAGGCTGCGAGTCGCCGTTTGTGATGCCCTGACGCAAGGCATCCGGTGCAGCGACGATCGCTATACACAGACCCGAGAAGTCCCGCTAGGGGGGGAGGCTGCGTTCAGCGGCGGCGATCTCTACGGCGCATACCGAGTCGAGGCTGAATGCGCTGGAGCCTCCTGTGTGATGACGATGCACCAGCTCCACGGCGATGCCTGGGGCGGCAATAACATGCGGCAACAAGGGAATGATCGAGTCGATCAAGATCCCAATCACCCTTCCAACACCATCGCGGATGTCCGGGACAATCCGACATTCGATCAGGGCAGTCAGTATGCAGAGGACCGCTCAAAGTGTCTGGGGGGACAGATCAACCAGCTGTTCAGCGAAGGCGATATTCCAGTTTCATGTGATCCTGAAGACCCTAGAACGATTGACTTCCTTGACATCGACGGAGGGGGACAGTGTGAGCCAGATCGGATCACAACAGAGACCTGTACCGTCGACATCCCTACTCGACTCGTAACTTGTGAGCCGGAATCAAAAACGTGCGACGTACAGCGTGAGACGGCGCAGTTTACTTGTGAGCGTAAACTTCAAGTTCAGCAAGTCGGTAGTGAGGCCTGTACGCCTGGACAGGTTGTTTACCAATGGCGGCCTTACTCCCATCTGTATCGGAGATTCGTTTGCCAGGCTTGTCACCACCCATTCAACTGTCTCGTCTACCAGTTTAATCAGAACGGAAACGGCTGGCGGTCATCCTTCCGATTTGAATACTCTCGTGTCTTGGGGTGGCACCACCCAGAGCTGATGCCAGGTGCCCCGTCTGGATATTACATAAGGCAAACGTGTAGCAATGGACGCTGCACCATTCACTATCGGCGGACCCCAAGTGATAGCACAAAGAAATATAACTATGACGAAGCGGCGCCGATTTTTCAGGACACCGTGACTGAAAATTGTGATGCCTTTGAGCAACGTCGACCGGAGACAAACTGATGCTGTACGCGATCAGAGCGCTCGCGCTAATGGCTATGGTGATTGTCACTGGTAATGCAAGCGCACAAAATCTCAATGACTATGCGGAATGTTATCGGGCAGGGGAGGTGTGTGTAGACAATGCACCTCGCCAGATTAACGGCCATACAGTGCATCGGACCTGTTGGCGATACTCTGTCACGTATATGTGCTACGGAGACCCCTATAGCAATAGCTGCAACCTTGACGCACTGAACAACAGTGATGAATGGGAGCTGGTCAATACCTTTGACGAGACATACCCAGGAACCTTCACACAATACTCAAATATATTGCCTGACAGCTGGAAGGAGGAGTGGCAGAAAAGTGAATCGACCTGTAATGCTGACACCTCTTACGGGTGCGGACCTGACATAAGTAGCGAAGATATACTAGATGATTCTGGTAATGTGATCGGTCAACGAGTCAGGAAGCGGTGCTATATAGGTGAAACTCCGCGGTGCAACAATGACCCGAATTGCAGCATTACCGAGTACGAATGCACAAAGGAGCAAGATGGCCTCTGCGTCAGACAAGAGCAGACATACTCCTGCCGCGAGGAAGGAAAGTGTGATCCCAGCTCCTACGAGGTGATGCCTGAGGTAAGCGATGATGAGGGTGCTTTCTCAGATGCTATAGCCGCAGCTGGTGTTATGGACATGATTGCGGCGGAAGGCGGCTTGGATGACAACATGCGCATCTTTTCCGGCTTCAAGCGTGAGTGCAAAGCTATTACAAGTGATTTCCGTCGCATGATGGAATTCAATGCAACGGTTGGAACCGCGCTTGCTACTTTTTACGGTGGCCCATTGGGCGCAGTTCTAGCAGGCACTGCGGCTGCTGATATTCTCAATGCTATCGAGCACATGGAATGTTGTCAGGATGATCCTGAGGATGTCGTACTCACTAGCTCCTTCATCTCCATGGCCACAGGTGTCGGCGCGGATTACTGCGACCTTGAGGATGTTGAGCTGGCAGCAGCCAGGATGGCCAAAAGAGCTGTCCAGGTAACGCCTGGGTTTGTTCCGACAAATAACACGCTTTGCACGATTGCAAACTATGTCTACAACGCCCCTGCCAAGGGGGATATGGCGTATGCGAAGCAAATATGTTCACACTGGACTAGGCCTTGGTCTCTGGCGAATACTCAAACCCAGGTGGATGAATATCAGCGCTGGTGTGAATTTGATTCCATGCTGGCACGAATAATTCAGGAGCAAGGGCGAGAGCAACTAGCACAGCTTGCAGCTCAAAATGCAGGGGGTGCTGAGACAAAAACTGCACGCTTCCCTTTCTACCAGTCCTCGGGAGGATGGACAAACGAGCTGAATGTGAACGGGAACCGCGTGAGGTTCTGGAAATGGAAGGAAGAGTGTTCAACTGAAGAGGGTTATACCAACTCCATGCTGGCTGGCTATGACTGTCCATCAAGCCCAGACATATATGCAGCAGTCTGCTCAGAGGACACATGCGGGAGCCCACCCGACCATCCTGTATATGGCTTCAGCCCAGGCTGGGAGACACATCGCCTAGCAGCTGAGGACCACCACGTTCGTGCGATCAACCGCTATTCAGTAGTGGAAGGTGGCTGCTTCGATGATGGTTCTTGCGAATACGATGTTCATGCCTGGAAGGCAGGGGCTGGAGGGCAAATGCGTGTGCCCATTGATATGAAATGGCCCATCAACTTTCCGAATACAGGATGGGGTGAATTTTCATGGGCGCACAACAATGTCCATTTTGAGGCGTATACAAATCCGCTCGGCACAGACAGTCCAACTCGAGGACTTCGCATGTGCATTGGGTCATCTTACCAATGTCGGTATAACTCAGGATGGACAGAGGTAGATATTAGTAACAACATCAGCGACATGAACAACTATGTCAATAGCACGCCGCCTGTCACACTCACGGGGGGTTGCACTGACAGTGAGTGTGAATTCCGAGCTACCGTGGAGGTGAATTTGACGGCAAAGCCTTGGTATACCTACTCGGAGAAGAAGTATGAACCGTGCATGCTCGAGGTTCTGGGAAGCTGTGTGGCCGAGGCATCTACAACCTACGACCGCCAGTACAAACCAGACTGCTCAGGATTCACCATTGACGAATTCCTTGCGCTAGACCTTGGCGACATGGATTTCTCTGAATATGTCGAAACTTTGTCTGAAAAAGCTAAAGCGGAGTTCAATCAGACATGGGCAAACTAACCAAGCGAGTTATTACCTGCTTTGGCTTGGCTCTAGCTTCTACGGGCTCCTACGGGAGCCCGATAGACAGAATAACTGATCAAGCTAATGCCTTGGCTTCAGGCAGTGCTTCATCCAAGGAGGTCGTCCAGAATGCTGGCCAAAAACCATTCCGATTTACCCCAAACAACGGATATGTTGGTCTGGAAACCAAGCTAGATATAGCTGTGACATATACCTCATTTGAACATGGCGGGCGGAATGTTCGGCAAGTCGAGAAGGCAGTTGTAGACTGGGGCGATGGCTCCTCTATCACTACTGTGACGCCTGGGACGCCTGCGTTTCATACCTACGGGCATCGAACAAAAGAAGGCTCTATAACGCCTAATGGGAGCGTAGTTTACACAGGCCGAATAACCTTTGTCACAACATCTGGAGATGCCTACACCGAAAGATTCCAATACAGCATGTGGAATACCTTTCTTGACTCTCTCGTTCCTGGAGGGCGCGTCCTACCAAACACTATGCTACCAAGCGTGGGTGGGGCTGGCAGTCGAGACAAACTTCCAAGCGGATACTATGACAGGAACAGCAAATGATGAGCCTAAGAGATTCAGCATCTATGACGGCATTCATAGCGTTGCTTATTTCAGCAAGTACATACGCCCAACAGCCGGAAGGGGAAAGCAATCGTCTTTATGGTGGCCCTGACTCTGGAGGAATAGCGAATAAATCGATCATTACCTATGATGCGGTTGAGTGGCAGACGGCATGGTTCGAGAACCTTGGTGGCCAACCCCCTCACGAGCTGCCCCATGGCCATATTGGGGTGCTTGTTTTCGCTGCCTACCCAGGGCACCTGATCAGCCTTCATAGTACCGATCCCTCAGCGACACC
The DNA here is from genome assembly GCF_049808615.1 of Halomonas sp. GXIMD04776. Lineage (NCBI taxonomy): Bacteria > Pseudomonadati > Pseudomonadota > Gammaproteobacteria > Oceanospirillales > Halomonadaceae > Halomonas > Halomonas sp. GXIMD04776. The sequence goes on from NZ_JBNCAN010000010.1 coordinate 113,344, forward strand.
AACGATCCGCTGTCACCAAGCCCCGCTACCGGATTCAAAGAGCCATATTGCTCCTGCCTCATGGGCAGCCGGGATCTTCAAGGCTGATGATGTGATTTTGGAGGATTGCCCATGATTGCCGGGAGGAGGGATGCACTGGCTCTCACTGCGATCGCAGCTGGGGTGGCCACAGCCACCCCCTGGGCAGCCGGAGCGCTGCCTGTGTGGCCTGCGGGGCTCCTGGGCACTATTGGCATGGCCCAGCTCACCTGGAGCCAAGCCATGGCGACCCTTGAGAGGATCGATGAAGATTCGCGTGAAGGGTTTGTTCTTCCGTCTGACGAACCGATTGATGACAAAGGTAGTGGCCTGCACATTGGCCTGACAACCGATAAGAACACCAGAGTCAACATGCCAGACAACCTCGGGAAACGTCACACGGCGATCGTGGGGCAATCCGGCGTGGGTAAAACGACCATTGGTGAGTACATCCTGTGGCAGCAGACAGCAAGAGGTGGGGGCTGGCTATTCATCGATGCGAAGATCGATCGCGATACTCGTGACCACCTCGCCTACATGGCCAAAGTGACCGGGCGAGAGGATGAACTCTATATCATCGATGTCTCCGACCCTGACAATGCTAATACCTACAACCCCGTCCTTCATGGAGATCCAGATGAGGTAGCCTCCCGCCTCATGAATTTGATCCCTTCCGCCGAAAACAACCCTGGCGCGGATCACTACCGACAGTCGGCCAACCACGCCTTGACTGTCATCATCGCAGCCTTGCAAGCCTCCGGCCAGCTCTACCACTTCGGTGATCTTTCCATCCTACTACAATCGGATAAGGCGCTTGAAAACCTCGAACGGATGACACCCCAGGGCTCTGAAAGGCGAGCCCTCTCGATCTTCCTGGATCAATTCCGCACCCGTACCAAGGAAGGGACGAAGATTGACCTCAACCGCATGAAGCAGACGCTGGGAGGCATGGCAGGCCGCATTGCGCTCTTTGCACAAGGGAAATTCGGGAAAGTATTTAACGTGTATGCACCCGAGATCGTCCTTACAGAGATCATCCGCAAAGGGCACATGCTTTATGTTTCGTTGCCAACAATGGGGAAGGACACCGCTGCTCTGAATCTCGGCAAGATGATTGTATCGGACATACGATCTGCCGTTGCCCATATACAGGATCTTCCTAAAGGAGAACGGCCAGAACATTTCATTGCTCTGCTCGATGAGATGGGTGCCTATGTTATGGAGGGCGTAGGCAGGCTCTTTGAGCAAGCCCGTTCGGCAAACATCGCCCTCATACCAGCATTTCAGTCGTTCAGCCAGTTGAACCGTGTCTCTCCTGACTTTGCTGACATTGTGATCCAAAACACCTGGAACAAGATATTCTTCAAATTTGGCTCGAAGGATAGCCCGGAGGAGGCGGCTGAAATTCTCGGCAAAACAAAACGGTTCCAGCGATCGGTGTCCGTTTCGGCCAATCAAGGTGAAAGCGCCCAGTATCTTCGCACAACGCCTCAGTCAAGCATGTCAGACGGCGGTGGCATGGGGGAAAGCTGGCGTGAAATCGAGGAGTTTCGTGTCACGCCCGACCAGTTAAGAGCCATGGATATGGGTCATGCGGTAATGATGATGGGAGCGCGCATGTACCACCTCAGAACCCCAATGATTAACTACCCAAAGAAAATACCATCCTTCAAGGCCGTCAAGCACAATAAAAAGATCCCAGCGAACAAGCAGCCACTCAATTTTGAGGATCGGCTTAATGAATTTCTCACTGAAGTAGCTTGAGGTGCAAAGATGATAACTATTGTATTCTGGGGGACTATCGCAATATTCGCCATGTTCCTTTTAGGCGTACTACCAGGCGTCAAAGAGGTTTTCCGCCCGATAATGGATATACTGTCAAAGGGAATCGTGGAAGTCGTAAAGTTTGCTGCTGGCTACATGCTTTGGCTTATCAAAACGATCATCCATGCTCACCTTGATCTTATTAGCCACCTCTCACATTCCCGCAGCTATTTTGACCCCGCTGACAAGATAAGAAAATAGCTTATAGTTTGACATTGAAAACGTCGTACCGTATACTTCAATGAACCATAAATAATGACCAAACGCTCGGGGGTGATTTATGGCAAAGAATAAGCGAAATGCAAAACGCCAACGGGCGCTCAATGCTCGTCGCAATGCTGCTGCACAGGAAAGTGGCTCTTTCATTGCTAATGAGCTTCACCATCTCGTCGGTGCCGATGAAGAGGACGTTGTACGAGCATTTAGGTGGCGGGCAAAATTTTGTGTCTACTTTATCTATGGTATCAATATCTTAGGGTTTTTCTTCTTGCTCAATTTCACCTCCAACAGCCAGGGTGGTGTTGTTGAGCAAACCCATCCTTATATCTGGGGTACATACATTGCTTTTGTTGCCTTGCAATTAGCTTTCTTGAGAAGGTACAAGCGACTAATTCGCAACGCCTAAAAAAAGCCCCCGCTGAGCGGGGGCTTTTGCATTACCGGGACTGCATATTTTCTCTTGGATCAACTTCCTCTTCTTGGCCAGGGTGTTGTTCTTGCTGTTGAGCAGACGCTGGTGGCTCACCATTCGAGTTTGAACCACCATTATTATTACCCGACCAGCCACTTCTTGGCTCAGGTGTTTCCTGCGCCTGTCCAGACGAATCCCAAGGCTCTCCGCCACTCTGCGGGGCTGCACCCGGCTGCTGGCCGGCATCGGCACCGTAGGCGGGCGGCTGGGGCGCGTCTCCCGGCTGTGGGGCTGCACCCGGCTGCTGGCCGGCATCGGCACCGTAGGCGGGCGGCTGGGGCGCGTCACCTGGCTGTGGGACGGCACCCGGCTGGGGCGCCTGGCCGCCCTGAGGCGTTGCGGCTGGTTCCTGGCCGGGGCTAGGAACCTGTTGACCACCCTGAGGCCCAGGAGCAACGCCTGGAGTAGCAGTTGATTGCTGCTCTCCCCCCGGGCCTTCAGGCTGCTCGCTGCCTGACCCCGATTCAGAATCAGGTTGATCCTCAGGACGCTGCCACCTATTCAGGCGGGCCTCTGTTGCTTGGGCAGTAGGGCCTGTTTGGGTTTGCTGATCAATCTGCTCCTGAGTGGGAGGGTGCGCTACGTTGGCCGGCTCAAAAGTTCCATCTCCACCGTACTGGTAATAAGCATGGCCTCCTTCACGCTCAACAGCATAGACCGTTTGAGCTTGTCCGCTCTCATCTTGGTTGTAGAACATAGGGATAAAGGTATCATTACCCACCTGAATGTTCGTTCTTTCACCCCCTGTAATAAGGGCATCAGCATTGGCCTGATCAGCAGCTGCTATGTCTCTTCTATCAACGACTGATAATGAATCTCCCACGTCAATTACTTGATAATAGTCAGGCCTCTCCACTGGTGCTTGAGAGGCCGCCTGTATGCTGTCAAGTTGCGATCCGACATCGACAGAAAGATCACGGACACCCCGCTCTCTGATAGGAGCAGTGGTCTCCGCAGCATCACCCGCTCTTGCACCTACATCAGCCGTGTTAGCACCAACGACTACAGCAGCATCGGCACCTTGAGCATCAATTTCAGCCTGATCTTCATTCATTCTATGTTCGACACGATCTTGCAGATTGATCATGTCAGTCTGCATGTCAGAAACGGTACGCGGGTTCGCAGGAGTTGGCAAAGATCCCGACTGGCTTGCAGTCAGCTCTTCATGTGCCTTCTGCTGAGCCTGCACTGCCTCTTGATAGTCGCTCGATGCAGCATAAAGCATTGAGGCTCGATCCTCACCGGCATGGCTTTCAAGGACTTGTCTGGCCTCTGCATCATTGTATTTGACAGAGTAACGCTCACCATCTGAACCTGTCACCGAAAGTGTGCCATCTTCACCGAAAGTGAGTCTTCCACTATCCGTCTGAGAAACAGTGCTACCTTCTTCTCGAGTTTGCTGCTCTGTGTCGCTAAAGCTATTACCTGATTCACCCCGAATAGATCCTTGGGCATAACCCGAAACACCCGATGTAAAGGCTCCCGCAATACTTGCGTTAGCATTAAGACGAACGCCACCCTCGATAGCACTCGTTGTGGCTGCACGATTGGTTGCTTCCGATATTTCTCTCTCAGACACCCCAGCGTTTTGCAGCAAGGTATGGACTGCACCAAGCTCCTCAAGATAGCGTTGGCCCTGCGTGTCCTGACTAACTTGAGACCAGTCCACACTACCATCCCGGATATAACCTTGGTCTTCCGCATACTGGGCAGCACCTCGGAAGGTATCCGTCATCATACTCTGCGCCTGCTGTGTAAGCGCCTCTCTAGTCTCTTGGGTTCTCTGAGTCGCTTCAGAGTAGCTTTGGGAAGCCGACAGGCTTTCCCTGAAGTCAGCAGGGCGAAGGCCCACGTTCATGTCCTGGCCACTCATATTGGTCACCTGGGAGGCACCAACACCAACATGGTGAGCGGAAACCTCATTACCAGAGCTATAGCGGTGAGAAGTTTGGTGGGCATTCATGCTCGCGTTGTTCATGCTCACCTGACCGGCTGTAGCTGCGCCAGAAGAGATACTGCCAGCAGCAGCTGCCGCGTGCTGAGATCCAGAAGCCCTGTCCAGGACAGACGTGAAGGCATAGCCGCTACCGGATACCAAGCCCCACATGATGGCTGGCACTAGGGTCGACATGAAGCCCGAGGCCATCACCATCTTGTCGGACATTTCGCTGACGGCTCCCATGTTGGCCATGGTGAGACCATCGGCCAGATAGCCAGTTGTTTGGCCCTGGAAATACAGCATCATGATGTAGTTGACGATCGCGAGACCCGGCCACCACATAATGAGCCACGTCATGACCTGGGCGTAAGAGGTGCCCATCTTGCGGCCGAGTCCAGGCACCAAGATGGCAGCAAACACGATTGGAGCCAGGCCAATGACAAATGCCTGCAAGATGGCAAAGAAATAGCCCGCCATGTCACGGAACAAGATCGCGGTGCTGTACCAGCCAGATTGCTGAGCCCTTCGAGCCTGCTCAATATTGAGGGCAGAGATTAGCTCGCTAGATCCGGTCGCCATCGCCGCGTACTCGTAAGTGCCCGAGTACATTTCGGCGATCGCCGCCTGGGTGGCAAGCCCGGTCGCGTCTTGGACGACGCTACCACCGGAAGCCCAGCGGAAGGAGTCTTCCAGGGCAGCCTGAGAGAGCGCGGTAGAGCCCGCGGCCTGCTGAAGCCAGAAGGGAGATGATTCCCCCATACCGTTCAGTAGTGAAGGTGCTGCGGTCTGCAAGCGGTTATCGATCTTGGTGTAAGCCGTGTCACAGGCCTCCATGCCACCATTCGGGTCTGAAGAGTCATATACCACTGTGTAAACAGCAGGGTTCAAGTTAGAGCCGAGGATACTCCAGGCGTTCTGGGACGTGATGAGGGTGACCGGCGAAATACTCCCATTGAAGATATTGGGAAGGGCGCAGTCGTTCAAAAAGCTCTGAATACTAGACCGCAGATAGGGATCGGTAAGGCGAATGTTCTTCATGTCATTCAGCATGCTGGCGGCCATGCCGACTGGAGCACCTTCAGAGAGCCTAAGGCTTGCGAAGTTCGGCGTTGTAAAATTTGATTCAATGCTGCTTGTCGCCCACATCCCAATCTCTGAAATGACCACAGCAGGCAGGCCTATTGCAGCGGGGACGCCTTCGATGCGCTGAGTAAACTGCGGTGCTCCAGTGCCATCCCACACCATATCTTCAACGAAAATGTCAACTTTCAAGCTGAAAAGCATGTACACCGTCAGCAACATACCCGCGAAGTACATGGCAATCTTCTGCAATGTGCCAGCAAGAATGCCGGTGAAGCACATCGCCAGGAAGCCAGCCATGGCCAGCACAAGCGTCAGGTTACGAAACCCAGGGTTAGATGCCGGGTCCGTCATTCGCTTGATCGCCTCGAGGATCTGAGCGAGGGCATAGCCATTACCGTAACCATAGAAGGTCCAGGTATCGGCACCACCGCCCGGGGTCATGGTTTCGGCGATTGCCACCCCCGGCAGGGCCAAAGCGACAACCGCAAGGCCTATTCCTAGCCACCTCATCAGTTCACCTCCCGTGCCATGTCGCGGGCGAAGTTCATGCCTGAGAGCCCCATGGCATGAAGGTTGCGAAGCGTTGACCGATTGATACGGTCAACTTGAGCCATGATATTTTCCTGAGTCTCGGCCATCAGGTTGATTTGCTGTGCCTTCTCAGAGGTAAGGGCCACAAGCTCATTCTGTGCATCCCTAAACTCCTTGAGAACGTCAGCTGGCAGCTGGGAAACAGTGGTAGTTTTAGCCGTGGCCTGAACAGCATGGCGGATGTACTCAATGGAGATCATGTAACTCAAGATCATTGAATTACCTACAACGAGGTCGTAGGCAATCTCAGGATAGGTAGCAGCCACATTGACAGCCTGATACAAGGGGAACGGCGCCGCGGCGATGATCGCCTTTTGAGATGAGGAAAGTGGAGTACCTGAGGCCACATTCTCTACTGCGCCCTCGAGTTCCGTCACAACCGTAGTGAGGAACCCCTGCCCAAGGGACATGTCTTCCACTTTCGTCCTCTGAGGTGACCAGCAATTCCTAAGATCGCTGTTGCGGCAAGTGTATATCTCCATCTTTTGGCCTGAGCTACCCTCTTGCCATACCTTGTCCTCGCAGAAATCGTTAATAAACTCTGCGTATTGTATTTGCGAGGGTGATGCCCGTTCGCTGCCACAAAGGAAGACATCAAGCATTGCGCTACCAGTCTCTATGGTTGGCGCATACGTATTAGTTTCACCATCTTTGTTCTTGTTTCTTACTTCCGTGCCAATCCAGCTCATCAACAGCTCAGCAAATATTTTATTTTCTGCTCCCATGTTGTTAATGCCGTCCTTGCCCGGAGCGATTCCCGCCTCCTGAAGTCCGAGCCAAGTACGGTTACCGTTAATATCCATCGCTAGGGCTTTATCGCCTTCATTTGCTTCCAGGTGATCATAAATTTCACCGCCCGCATCACCGCTTGTGTCACAGGTGTCCTGCTGGGCAGCCAGCCAGTCGCTCTCCACCCCTTCAAACATGCCGACCGAGCTGCACCAGAGGTTGCTCAGTTCATCGGTGTAGTCAGGGAAGCCATCTACGATGGCCTGAGCCGCCTCACAGCTATCCTGGGACAGCTTTGCGGCGGCCTGAGCCATGCGCTGAGCAAACTCCAAGACATCGCCGCATATAGGGCAGAGCTGCTTGAGAGCGAGCTGGAAGGAGAGGGCAACAACCCCTTGGGCGATCTGTTCCAGCATTTGCTGGATCTGCTCGCTATCAATGTACGAGAAGCCGCCAAAATGGGCGTCAATACCGTTACAACCGACCTCGAGCCTCGGCGGATCGAGGTTCACCAGCGAGTAACGGTTCTGCGAGAAGCGCATTGTCATGCCGCCCGCGGAGTATCCATGTCTCGTGCGAGTTTCAAATGCTGTGGCACTCGTGCTGCTGCTGAAACCACCGCCAGCACTTGAAAGCCTATCGAACGCATCATTCAGGGCGCTCGCCTCGGCCTGTCCGATCGTAGCGGTGAGCGACATTCCCGTGAGTACGGAGGTCGCCACCAAGGTTGCTATCTTCTTGCGGTGAATCATCACTCAACTCCTTGGGGAATGCCGGCGCCCAGACCACCGGACGACCGTTCAAGCATGTCGGGGACGCTGAAATCGACAGCCGGACCAGCACCGTCACTAACGGCGTTCAGGCCTTTCTCTGCTGCTCGCTGAATGGCGCCAAAGAAAACCTCAATGCGTGATGTGATGCGCTGGGCTGCCTCTACGCCACTGGATACGCGGAACCACAGGTCATCCTGGGGGAGGTGAAGCCATAGATCCGGGACTGCCTCGATGGCCAGGTGGCCAGCTGCCTCGACTGATCGCCCTGTGGTATCGCAGGTCTCGGTGAAGTCCGACATGCACACGTTGTCGAGGGGGGCGTTATAGATGGTGAGCCCCGTTCGCCGGCCGAGCTGCTTCATCACCGGCTGCATGTCATGGCAGAACTGGCAGGTTGAACGGGTAAACCAGACCAAGAACCCACCTTGGTCGTTAATCTCTTCCATGACGGCGTTCCGCTTGCCGTCCTGAGCGCGAGACGCCGCTCGCAGTCCAAAGGACGACACCGGGCTATGAACCAGCGGGTTCAGATCCTGGTTCTGAATCTGGTTCCACTCCCACATGCGAGACATCGTGATGGCCTGGTCGACCGCCCAGCGCATATACCGCTGAAACCGCTCCACGGTCTCTGGGTTGTTGGGCCTCATCACGGCTTGATTCAGCAGCATGTCACGCTGCTTGGCCTGGAAGTCGAAGCTCCCCTGAGGGTCCACGAAGCCGCATGACGGCTCCCACTCGTCAGGGTCGGTACAGTCACGTTCCTCCTCGCTCGTCTCCTCACGAGGCTCAGCGATCACCTCTGGAGGTTTTTCCTGCTCTTCCTCCTTCTCTTCTTCCTCGTCATCCAGGTGGCCCCAGAACCAGCCGCACTCCTTGGGGTTGCTGGAATCCAGGCAGGCACGATTCGAGCCGGCCTCGGATTGCGCCTCCGTGGCCGGTGACAGCGCCAGCAGCGCCAAGAACAAGGGGGCCAGCACATGGCCAGCCAGTAGGTGTTTCATAGCACGAAGCTCCGAATTGAAATTGCCGCAAGTACCCATGCGGCAAGCACGGGCCAGAATTCCGAAGTGCCGCCATCCCATAGATTCAAGGAGTGACGCTTAGCGGGGTGCCAAACGGGCACCCCGGATGGGGTTCCTGCATCCCCCGCGATATGCGAGAGACCGCCGATGACGAACCCCAGGAGAGCCGCGGCCAGGAGAGGGGTTTCTGCAAGCCACAACCACGCAGCAACCGCTCCCCCTGCCCAAGGGAGGAGCCAATGCGTCACGGTCCTATGTGGGATCAGCGTGGTCGGCCCGACCCGGATTTCCATCCAGTCCGGCGCGGTTGAGCCGGGCAGCGCCAGCGCCGCCACCGCAAGCGCCGGCCCCCCTCCATACAGGGGCGTGATTGCCGCTCCAGCGGTCACGCCAAACGCCAAACCAAAAAGCCGGTGCGCGTTGCCGGTCACAGGGCCTCCTAGGGTCAATTCAAAGCACGCGAGAAAGCCCCGATTCCACGAAGGAAAGGGGGCTATGAATCGTCATGCTGGTTGGTATTGCTGTCGCTGGAGGAAGCGGCGCCGCTGTGCGATCGCCCCTTTCAACCGTGCCGACAGGTGAGCATCCAGCTGTGCGGTAGTGACCCAGCGTTCAGCTGCGGCCAGCCGTTCAGCATCTGCATTGTCGATCTCGGCCAGAATTACCTCAGGAGAGGCAAGTCTACGGCCGTTTATTGACTGCTGAGAATCGGCTTCAGCATCGCTCCCGGGGAGCATTGCTGACGTGTTCACAGCAGCATTTCTGGCAGCATTTCCATCGTCATCAGGCCCCTGAGCCAGGCCCAGAAGCGCCAGCAACCCATACCGTCGCGCATACGTCTGAGCAGACGCCACGCCATGGCTATCATGGGTGTCCACTGGCATCTCGCAGTAGGAGCCAATAAACTCCCCACTCGGACCATGAATCAGCATGGTTTCCATCACCACGGCCCCCACATTGCCTGGTACAGGCGCTTGAACCAGCGCTATTTCGTGCCGATTCAAGACATTGCGGACGCTGCCGATGATGGCAGTGAGGCTGGCGTAGCTGCTGTCGTACATCGGATTGCTGCAATCCGAAGCGACAACCCCACCCAGCTCTGCCTGGACTGAAGCCAACGCTCTGCCAATGCTGGCGATTGAGTCGCTACGGTTCATAACGTGCTCTCCTCTCATCCCCCAGGTAGCGGGGTCTCACGAGAGGTAGGGGGGGCACTGACAGATAGCTAAGGAGGTGACGCAACTAGCTGAATATCAAAAGAAAACGAAGAATGAGCGCAGAAACTGAAACGTATCGCATGGAGAACTGATGTACCGCGCATGGGAACTAGACGAATACGCTAGGCCCCATTCACCACGAGTCGCAGCGCATATAATCGACAAGAATAAAAAAGCTGATCATGGAAATAAGGCAAAGGAAGCGACAGCCGACCCCGTGCTGATGGCCTTGAATACTGACGCTCCTCCAGGTGGATTGCTTGCCACCCTGAAGAGTGTCCCGAAAGCAACAAACAGGGAGCGGAGGTTAACGATGATTTAACTGAACGACGCTCCATTCCCACGAAACACTTGATTCAGCTAACAAGCATCCCGTCCCTATGGCTGAACATTAAAAAGCCCTCCCAACAGGATGTTAGGAGGGCTTGAAGGTTAAGCGGCCTGACCTTCGCGAGGAAACCTCGCCAGGTTGCCACTGGTGTACACGTCAGCCCAGTCCAGGCTTTTGTCAGGACCGGAGCTGGGTGCATCCGGGATTCGGATAGACGCCTGAATCCCCTTCTCCCATAGGCGAGCCTGAAGCGCTTTTGCCGCATCCTGCCCAGCCCTTCGACCCTTCTTGTCCGGCAGGTCACGATCAGCCCAGATCACGACCTCCTTGACCCCTTCTGGTGGCTCAAAAGCCCCCATCAGAGACGCGGACAACACGGGCCATACCGGCATGCCTGTCGCTGCCCGAACAGCCAGGGCAGTCTCAATGCCCTCGGCGATGCCGAGAACACCGCCGACCGCACTGCCAAGCCGGATAGCACCACCACCGACCTCGCCGCCATTGACGACCGGAAACAGCTTCTTGGCCTTCGCCACGGGCGCCTTCTCCACCACACCGTTCTGTGAACGGTGGAGATACGTCCGGTGCATGGTCACAGGTTGGCCATCGGCATCCCGCACGATCGTCAGCAAGGCCGGGTAGTGGCCCACCACCTTGCCTTTCTCGATGTAGGCGAGGTTCGGGTGAAGCCGCGCCTCGCTTTCCATCACGCTGAGCATCGACTTCACGGGCAAGCCGCGGAATTGCAGGTAGCTCCCCAGGAGAAACCTGCCTTCCCCCTTGTCCAGCGGCAGAGCTTCCGTCCAGCGCTTACGCAGCGTGGGGCGGATGTCCTGCTTGGGCTTGGGCTTAGGCGGCACGGGCCGCGACACAGCAGGCGCCAGCGGCTCAACCGACTTCTCGCCGAGCGCTCCCATCACCTGCTCCAGGATCTCCGGGAGATTCCAGCCCTTCAGCTCCTTGAGCAGGCTGAAGCCATCCCAGTTACCGCAAGTGCAGATCGCTGTGCCACGCAGCTGAAAGTCGCGATCGAGCCGGAAGTCCTCTTTCCCACCATGGACGGGGCAATCGATATGCGTGCCAGGGTGCTCGAGAGCTGCGTCCAGCTCAGGACAGAGGGCTTGGAAGACCTCCCCCCAGCGCCCTTGGGCGATACGCTTCACATCAGCGATCTCGTACTTGTTGCTCTTGCTCATGATCAGTCTCCTCTCTCATTCCCGGTTGCCCGGATCTCACAAGGAGGTAGGGCGAGGTGTGACGGTTATGGAGAGATAGGGGAGCGACTGCCACGTTCGCGGGTGACGGGATCAAGGCGCCAGCTCGATTTCGCATGCGAAACTGAAAAAAGCCCCAAGCACGGATGTGCCTGGGGCTTGAAGGGTAGATCAGGCTGCTATGGCATCTGAGCGTTTCAAGCTCGCCAAGCAGTTGCCGACCAGACGGCCTACGGCACGGAATGCCGTGAACACGACTGATTGGCCCAGCAACTCATGGCTGACGGTTTCCGACAGGCCATGAACCAGCTCTTCCGGGATCGTCTTAACCCGGGCATGTTCCGCCTTGGTCAGGAGACGGGACAAGCTGGGGTCATCCGGGTGCCGGATGAACGGCTCAGTAGATCGGGCCTTCGCGTAGCCGCGCCCAATCGTCCCGAGGCCATCCTCGCTTCCATCGAGCAGCTGCCGACGAAAGCCTTTCCCTGAGGCCAGGTCACGCGCCTCCTTGTCCGCCAGGTACGAGTAGGCCTTGTACCGTGACTCGACCGCTTCACGAGGTTCAAGCACCTCCTGAAGCGAGGCTTCACGCTGACGCACCGGCTCCAGCTTACCGAGGTCAACCTCAACCCCTTTGCTGACCGCGAGCATGCACAGCCTGTCACGCCGCTCCAATGCACCGAGGGCATGCCCATCGAGGACAGTCTCCTGGACCTCGTAGCCAAGCCCCGACAGCACATTGCGAATCACCATCATGCTGACAGTGTTCTGGTAGGGCGGGACATTCTCGAGCAGGACGGCTGCCGGCCGAAGGGTCTGGATGGCATTCAGAAAGGCGACGAAAAGGCTCCCAGCCGTCTCGTGCGCTTCCGCATGCGCCAGGCCATTCTTGGCACGCCCCGACAAACTGGCGCCTGTGCAGGGCAAACCGGCCAATAACAGGTGGACAGGAGGCAGCTTATGCCACTCCACATCCTGCATTGGCCCCTGGATAGCGATACTGTCCTCATCCCAGACGGGATTGTTGGCCAGTGAAGCATCCAGGTAGGCACCCTCCAGCTCATTGGCAAAGGCCAATCGAGAGGGCACTCCGGCATCTGCCAGCCCCGTGTGTATGGCCAGATCAAGCACGCCACCGCCATGCGCGATCGAACCAATTTCCAAGGGCTCCCCGTTGCTGAGGGTCTTGAGCAGCCGCTCCATGCGCTCCGACTCAGCGAGGTCGTGATGATGGATCGTGATGTCGATGCGGTTGCCCCGCACAACGACACGAACCCTCTCGACCTTGCCCAGCGCCTCAGCCAACTCGGCAGCGGTGATGTCGATCACCGGCAGCTCGTTCTCCCCACGCTTCCGGCGAGACACCTTGTAGGCGCCATCTGCCGCAAACTGGAGGGTCAGGCTTTTTCGACCGGCGACGAGGTTGAAACGCTGACCAGGAGAGATCCCGGTACGCGCCAGCCGGTTGCCTTCCAGCCACAGACGCTGCTTGCCACGATGCTCACCAATCTTGGTGTAAATCACAGTGCTCTTGCTCATGATCCATCTCCTCTCTCATTCCTGCGATATGCAGGTCTCGAGAAGAGGTAGGGCGCAGAGTGACCGAGGGCCGGGGAGGGGAAAGCCTGAGGTGCCAGGAGGCCTCAGCAACAGCTGCCTTGGTATTCCTGGATGGACGCCTCCTCGAGGAGCTTGTCGGCAGCTTCTTGAAGGCTGGCGGCCATGCCGGGAGACTCAGCCAGGGCAGTTTCAGCGCGCTCTCGGTAAGCCTGAGCACGCTGCCGGCACAGGTAGGCTGGAAAAGGGGGTATCGCGTAGTCGACAGGAACCAGCGCCTGGCTGCGCGGCGCGTAACCCAGTCGTGAGACGGCTCGACCGTAATTGTCGAAGAGCGTGGCGCCCTCGAGGAGGTCATGGGCGGCTCCACTGGCCTCCCAGGCGTCGACTAGCGGTTTCATGGGGTGTTGAGTAGCCCGCGCCAGCGAGGCAACCACCTGCATGCTGACATGGTGAGGCACAAGGCAGGTCGCCATGGTAGGAAGCCATGGGCATACAGGGCGCTCTCTCCGGCCCCTCAAGCGGATTTCGGCGACATAGCCGAGCTTGGGCATTGCCTCGAGGTTCTGGAGCAGCCTGCGCTCTCTGTGGGGCGGGAGGCCTAATGCCTGCTTATGGTGGAGTGCCTTCGTGATCACGGCATGCTCAAGCCGATACCAGGCTTCAAACAGGAGGGCATCCAACAGGGTGGGGGCGCGTTGACCGAGCAGCTTCAAAGGCAAGGTCGGCAAGCCAACGGTCATCGCGTCACTCCAGGAAAGGAAAAGACCCCAGCGAGTGGGGTCTGAGAAACAGGGTTAGGCAGCCGACTTGATGGCATTGACCAAAGAGACGCCGCGCTCATAGGCTTCACACGCCAGCTCTTCAGCAAGCTCATCCAGATAGCTGTTATCGTCGCCGATGTTGACCTCGACGCCGCCAAGAACCGCAGCGCAGTCATCCAGCAGAACGGATTGACCGGCCACGTCGACAGACACCTTTGCCCTGAGCAAACCGTAGAACCATTCATCATCCCGCCAGCGCTGTTTATCGGTCTCGCTGTGGCAGTCGAAGTGGTCCGGGGTTACGTCCGGGTCGCGATCCAGGAGCACCGTCACAGTGAAGTCCCCCTGGGTGCCCTGAACGGTGTCGGAGCAGATAGCAAAGTTGTCGAATTTCGTGAGTTCCATGATCGTTCTCCTCTCTCATTCCTGCGGTATGCAGGTCTCGAAAGGAGGTAGGGGAGGGTGTGACACCAGCCATGGTACCCGCGTGAAAAAGCCCCCACATGTCGCCATGGGGGGCTCTGAAGGTCTTTCTGGCGTCAAGCGGCACGAGTCGTTGGGCCGACCATGCTTCTTGCCTTCTCCAGGGCTCGGTGCGCCAGCACGGCCGCCTGGGCATCAAGGTGGTTACTCGTCACCCCGACATTGACACCGATCGCGTGCTGCTTGGCCCGAGCATCCGGGATGCGGATAGAGTGCTCGTTGATGGCCACGCTCACCTCGGCTTCCAGCATGGCGACGAACCCATAATGCTCGGTGGCCTCGGCACAACGCTTGTGGTCCTCAGGGGACGCCTCGTAATCGTGCTTCAGGGTGACCGTCACCGTGTAGGCCCCAGCGAAGCCCACAACAGAATCACCGATCATCGCATAGGTATAGAACCGCTCCAGCTTCATCATCCATCTCCTCTCTCATTCCTGCGGGGGTGCAGGTCTCGAGAGGAGGTAGGGAGATCAATGACAGTGCTGGCGCCGGGAATCGGTGGCCACCATGCAGGCCGGTGGCCACCGTCAGAGGAACGGGAGGCAGGAGGGGGTTATGCCGCTACCTGGGCCAGCAGGGAGCGAACGTGCGGATTGGCATCCCGTCCATCACCTTCCACCCCTTGGGCAGGGCGACGGAGCGCATGACTTGCCCAGAGCGCGACCGCGGCGGAACGGCTGACACCAGCGTTGCAGTGGATCAGCAGCTTCACCGGCTGCCGGGCCTTCGCCCAGTGGCCGATCCAGGCCGAGATCCGACGCGCATCATCCGGGGTCATCGGCTCTTCGCAGCCAAAGCCTTCCCCCGGTACGACATCATCGAACTGCATGGAGAGCACGTCCCCCCACCCCCTGGCCAAGCGGGGTGACCGCTCATCGATGCCATGGATGGACAGCACAACCGTGTCTGCGGTGGCCTGCCGGCGTTCGATGTCGCGACGGCTGGTGTATTCGATGCTGGTAATCATGACGCTATCTCCGTGCTTGTGTTCATTGCGTTGAGCGCCAGCTGCTTGATGTGGCCGGCGAAGCTCAGACGCTTCGCGTACTCGGCATGCAGGTCGCGCCGAGCCTGTAGTTGATCAAGTCGTGAGACGTTCCCCTGGGTTTCGACCAGGACGGCTTGTGCGGTGGCGTAGTACCGCGCCAGGCGCTCGCGGCTTGGGTACATCGGGTGTGAACGGCGCCATGACAACCGCTCGCTGGCCTCGCCAATGACGAGTGAGCGCGAGAGCGGGTTGTCCAGATAATGGCGCACCAGCTGTTCTCCGGCTGGCTCCACCACGGGGCTGGGTCGCTGCATGGGGCCTCCCACATCATCCACCAGCCGACACATCGGCTGGCTCAAAGGGAGGTAGGGCGCTTGGTGACACAGCGACCAGAGGCGAGAAAGCCCCAACTAGCGAGCTAGAAGGGGCTTGAAGGGTACTGCAAGGAATCAGATCAGCTCAAATGACTTGGGCTGCTGATTTGCTGTGCGTGACAGCATACCCTGGGCAACATGGCCACAGGGATTCCTCATGGAGGTTTCAGGACAGCTGACGTAAGCGCCCTCGCGTGATAGCCGAATAAGCCAGCGGGCCTTGTCCAAGCAGCCTGAAAACCAAACCGATGAGGTCTACGAAAGCAATTTTCTCGCTCTCATACCGTTCTACGAACGGCCTCGCCCATAAGATAGGGCGGCAGGTGACAGCTGGGAAGGCTTCAGTTGGAAATCCGTGAACTGAGGTGTTCCTGGCAGCGCAGAGCGACAGGCATCAACCCCTAACCCGGAACCCCCTCTGCCGGCGCCAGCAGGTGCTGGCCATCGGCCGTTGCATCATTGACCGCCTGGCCGACCTCATAGGTCGCCAGCTGCGACGGGTGGAGAGGCTTGAGCTGCTGTTTCAGCGTATCGCGGTCCTGTACCTCGGGGTCGAGCCAAGCCTCAGCGCCAGCGGCGACGACGACCGGCATGCGGCTATGAACCTGCTTTGCCACGCCCTGGGCCGGCTGGGTCACGATCGCGCACCCCAGCTCGCCATCAGCTCGCTTGGTGAAGACACCCGCCAGAAACAGCAGGCCACTCGAGGCCCCGTGGAAGTAGAAGGGGTGCTTGCGCTCTCCCTCATGCCGCCACTCGAACCAGCCGTTCACTGGCACCAGGCAGCGGTGGCGAGCGAAAGCGCCTTTCCAGAACCGGCTCGTCGCCAGGCTCTCGGCCCTGGCTACATGCGTGCGCGGCGCGTCCTCTGGCGCCCACCTGGGCTTGAAGGACCACTGAAGGGTGGTCACTTCAGGGGCGCCCTCCGTGGCAGCGATCGCCACGATAGGGCCGCCCGGGGGGATGTTGTACCGGGCCGGTGGGAATGTTGAACCGGACGACAGGGGGTAGCCGAAGCTCTCGGCCACCTGGCGAGGGTCATCATAGAGGGCGAAGCGTCCACACATGGCTGCTGTTCACTCGATCATTCGGCCGGCTCACCGTACTGCTCGCGATAGTGTCTGGCTTCTTCGCATTCCGGTGTCAGGCCTATCATGTCCAAAAGCTGGCGCTCCCAAGCGCCAGGTCGACGTGAGCCATCGGCGATGGCAACCGCCACCTCCTGCATCATCTCCTCAACCGTTTCCCATGGGATCGCGGCGCCATGCTGCTTCTGGAGCTTCGTCAGGTACTCCAGCTCGGCATGGACATCGGCCGGCAGGGTGATTGTCAGCGGTACGGTATTGCTCTCCTCGACTGCCATCAGCGGGCTCCTCGTGGGCGATTCGTGGTTTTAAGGATACCAGCCCCTACGCCGTGTGCTGCGCCAGCAGGCGTCGGGGTCGGGGATAATGCTTAACCCGCCCAGAGAAAAGCCCCCAGGCAATGCAATGCCATGGGGGCTGAAGTGCTATCAAGCGACTCGCCACACACCTCGCTCGACCGGCGCAAACCAGTCATTGACGTAGAGCGTCTGGCGAACCTTCTCGCGCCAATGCTGACGACCCGCCAGCTTGTCCGGCGCATTCTCCGCTACCGCCTCGTACAGGCGCGACAGCGGAGCTTCACCACCCAGCGACACCAGCGCCTGGCGTACCACGGCCTTCCATGACCCCCGCAGCCGACGCTGCTGGCTGTGAGCCATGCTGGAGAGCGTCGACAACAGGGCCACGCTGCGATCAGGACGCTGCCACAGCAGGATGTACTCGTGAGCCACCCTGGGCAGCCGCATGCCCGCATACTGCCGTGATGCGCTCTGGACGTTGTGCTGTGCCTTGATCAGCACGGCCCTCAGCTCATCCGCAGGCATCCTGGCGATCGCATCAGCCTGGAAGGACCAGTAATGGCCATTCCGCCTCAGGTCGCCAATGATCGTCCCGTAGAAGCCACCATGGTTCACGGCCTCGCGCTGGTTCAGCAGAGCCTGCTGGAGCTTGTCCATGAACTCCTCAGGATCAGCGCAGCGCGACAGGTCATCCGGGTGCTCGCCGGGATAGACGTTCCCGCTGTACACGATCATGTCGTGATAGGGCGGGTGCGACAGGCAGAGATCCACCGGCTTCCCGGTAGCATCCAGGATGGAGTGCCGCAGGATGTTGAACCCCGAGTGAAGATCCAGGCCAAAGGCCTCGATCCCCATTTCTGAGGCCACCTCCACTGAGGTGCCACTGCCCACCATGGGGTCGCAGAAGGTCTCCGGGCGAAGCTGCTCGAAAATGTCCTTGTAGACATGCCCCGAACAGTTGCCGCGCCAGCTCGACTTGCCCCACTTGCCGCGTGTCGGGTGCGAAATGACAGACGTGCTCATGATCCATCTCCTCTCTCATTCCTGCCGGATGGCAGGTCTCGAGAGGAGGTAGGGGCAGGCCTGACGGGCTAGAGGTCGACCTCCAGCCGGTCGCCGACCTCCACCCCCATGGCGTCGAAGGCGCCAGCATTCAGCTCCAGTGCCATCCAGAAAGGCACGCCAGCCGGATACCGAGGGCAATCCTCGCGCTGGCGGGTGCAAGGCGGCATCGTCGCCATCGACAGCACGCTCCCTTGTTGGTCGAGAAAGGCGATGTCGATGGGGAAGCGGGTCTTGAACATCCAGAAGCTGCTCTGCGCCGGCTGCTGTTCGTCGTAGGTGAAAAGCATCCCCGTGTTGGCAGGAAGCGAGGGGCGCTCCATCAGTCCATGGCGCCGCTGGCGCGAGGTGCGGGCTACCTCAAGCGCCAGCTCATGGCGCCCATCCTGGGTTGCCATCTGGCCTACGACCTCCTGCATGGCCTGGCGCTCTACCACCAGGGCTATCATCGCGATCCCGGTCAAGAATAGGGCGGTGATGCCGATACCAGTGGGCATCGATGGCGAGCTGCGGCGCGTCAACGTCGAGCGGGTCTGAGGCATGGTTACCTGGGGCTCCAATGATTCATATCGGGTTGCCCCATGGATAGGTCCGTGGCTGACGCTACCCAGGACAGTCAGGAGAGAGCAGTCCATGCCGGCGACCCTGCCATTCGGCCGCTGGCTGCACAAAGCCCGATGGGTCAACACCGCAGCCTGGAAGTATGCTCAAGCGTTTCACGAACAAGCCCGCCAAGTAGCGTTCCCGGCCGAAAGTGCCAGCGGCCAAGGGATCATCCGGTGGCAAGACTGGTCGCCCTGCTTCGGTGGGGATATTGCACACTGGGAGTCCGGTCCTCGAGGGATGCTCTGCCGCCGCGCTACGCTCGCGCCAGCCTCCCGGCTCATCACGACGGTATATCACGACGCCTTCAGCTGCTCGATAAGAGAGATCACCAGCCTGGAATCCGGTAAGGGCGGCCTCGCCACCTCTGCCACGCTCGACACCTACGCGCTCAGCGAGTGCCGCGACCTCCTCAGCAGTGACCCCGCCTGGATAGGGAAGCTCCTCGGCTGGCACGAACTGAGATTCAGCGCTTGCCCTGGCGCGGGAGAGTCACTGGAGAGCTTCAGCTGGCATGACCGCGGCTACCACCTGCTCAACCAGGGCGGCGCTCACCACTTCGCAGCAGCTCGCTACCTCGCCGGCTTCTATGCCCCGGGGTTCCGCATCCATGCCCCCCTGGCCAGGTACAGCATCAATCCCGAGGCCGCCCACGACATCCTCAACGCCTTCGACATGTTCTGTGAGCCCGAGGACCAGGCAATGCTCGAGGCCTTCACACACCGCATGGCCGCGGCAGGGATTCCGCACGCAACGTGCCCAGCACCGCCGCCTTGGGACGGGACATATCGCCTGCTGCTGCTGCCCCGGAATAACCGAAAAGCCGCTGGAGCCGCGGCTGTGCTACGCGAGCACGGCTGGTTCGATGTCAGCGACCTTCTGCGCCGCCAGGTCACCCCATAGGGGCGATGCAGGCCAGGACTGCGATCGCCCCCGTTGGCACGCTACACCCCCAGCTGCTCGCTAGTGAGCGGGATCTCGCCCTCACGGATCTTGATCACCACACACGTCTCATAGGGGTTGTCCGGGTAGGGCGAGCCGGCTTCTGACACCTCGAGGCCCCGCTTGCGCAGCGCCGTAATGGCCCTCCGGTTTGGGCCACCATCCGGGCCGAACAGCACCTTCCCGCCCAGTTGCTCGATCTGTTCGAGCAGGCCACCAGTGGTTTTATCGGTGACGCTCACGAACTCGCTATCGAGGAGGTTCAGCTCGTCGTCAGGGTTGTATATCTCATGGTTGTCGAGAGCCGTCACGGCCCGCGCCAGCGCATCAATGCTCATCCTGTGGCTCCTTTCGTGGTTGCGATCGCCCGTGGCCATGCCGCGCCTTCGGACCCTATTCTCTATGGTGCTGCGGGGGAGGCTTTGCAAGCACCGTGCGTGGCTGGCGCCAGCATCAACAACTGGAGAGGGGGGACAGGCATGACCACAGTGAGGATGGATGACATCACGACGCAGGCACTCGAGAGGCTTGTCGCCGTTGCCTTGAGCGATACCGGGCAATCCCGGCGCTGCGCCGACTTCCTGCTGGCGTGGTACAACGCCGCGGAGAACGGGGGCTTTGACCTCACCACCCTCTGGGGCATGGATGACGAGCTGGCCAGTGCGTGTGGCGTGGTGTTCCTGTGGGTGGCGAGCCATCGCGCCTATCCCGATGATCTCGGCTATGGGGAGGTCTTCCAGCGGATCTGGGCGCTCTGGCGAGCCGGTAGTGAGCAGGCCGGCTGAGGCATGAAAAAGCCCCAGCCTCAGAAGAGGAGGGGCTTGAGAAAGGATCGAGCGATCCGATAGGTCACACTTCAGTGCTGCCTACCCACTGGGAGCCGAGAAAGGCCTCAACGCCATCCTCGACCTCCTGGGGCAGCATCTGTGCGATGCCATCCCCCGTCTCGACCAAGGCCTCATGGGTCCATGGGCCAGACGGCAGGACGCGCAGTAGCACCTTGCTGCGATCAAGATCCATGATGGTCAACGCCTCGAGCTGATGTCCTGACAAGAGATCAGGCTCACCGGGTCGTTGATCCGTCACAAACGTGATGCTGGACATGCTTTCCTCCAGAGGGCCATAGGCCCGTTCGTCTATGTGGATCGTGCCGATCCGGCAGCTCACCAGCAGTACCACTCCTGGATCTTCCTCGAGAGCTGGTCTGCCTGCTCCCAGCTCCAGAACTTGCCAGCCACCAAGGGGACAGCGACTAAGCCTGCCTTCGACAGGGCTCGCGTCAGATAGGCCGTGCAGACGTACCCCTCGCTGTTGCCACGGCGCACCTCGGTCATCATGCCGACCGTCGAGGTGTGAGCCGCGCACTGACATAACGCCACCACCTCATTCAGGCCGTCCTTGAATTGCAGCAGGTCAGAGACCCACTCGTGCTCAGGAAGCATGACGTTGCAGTAGCGCTGCGCCCGGTCTTGCAGCTGCGAGGCAATCTCCAGGATCTCCTCGCCCCCGAGGTCGTTGATACGAGGCAGGTCGATCAGGCGGTCCTCGAGGAGGGTCGCTTGGTCGCCGAGGCGGGCAGGCGTATAGCTGCTCAGCTCTTGAACCAGGGTCTCCTGTGAGGCCGGCTGTTCGGTGATCACCACCTCAACCTGCTTGTCCTCCAGCGCCAGCTGCACAAGGCGGGAAGCCACGGGCTCCGTGAGGTAGACGCTGGTGGCGTCGACAAGGCTCTTGCGCGAGATAGCATTGTCGATCCCCAGGCCTTTCACGATGGGCTTCGGCACTTCCAGCCATGCTTGGCCAGCGTCGGCGTCATGGTGGCGGACTGCATTGATGGTCTTCATTGGGCTTCTCCTCTCATTCCTGCGGGATTGCAGGTCTCGAGAGGGGGTAGGGGTAGGGGTGACGCTTGCTGGCGCTTCTGGCCGCCCCTGAAAGGGAAAGGGCACCATCCGAGGATGGTGCCCTTGAAGCGAACTACTCGAAGTGAGAGTCATCCCACATCGCAATGTTAACCTCGCCATCGGCAAGGCCCATGCAGACTATGCCGCTTATATCGAGCGCAGAGTCTTCATCGTCGGGGTCGGTAAAGCGGTCCCAATCACGGGCACATTCGTACCTCGCCTGCTCCTCAGCTTCCGCCAGCTCCTTGTCGCGGTCCTCCTGGGCATCCACCTCGATGGAGCTGATCCAGACCGTGCCGGTGCCATTACTCTCCTGGCAGAAGGCGGTGTAGGTCCGGGTCGCTGGCGCTTCACTGGAAGCATCTGTGTCGTCAGCGAGCTGCTTGGACAGCGCCGCTGAGGCGTCACCCTTGAGTAGCCTCTCCAGGTCATCGATCTCTTCGGGCGCGTACCCATCCTTGCTGGCATGGTGGGGAACGTACTCGGCGAGATCCGATTCGCCGCGGCCAACCAGCTGCATGATGTCAGCCCACTGGGCGTCAGTGAGGGTGGCTGTCTTCATCGTCATGGTGCTTTCTCCTCTCATTCCTGCGGGATTGCAGGTCTCGTGAGGAGGTAGGGAAGGGGATGACACAAGGCGGCAGGCCGGTGCCTGAGGGAAGGTGGGGTGGGGGGTGTCCGGCCAGGATCACCTCCCATCCCAGTGAAGCACGCAGTCGAGATGCGCGTTATGCAGAACAGTCGAAGTAGGCCTCATCGAGCATCGCCGGCTCGACACCTCCCTCGAACAAGCCTATGCAGGCGATGGCGCTGGTGTCTGGCGTCGACATGCAGGGCGCGTACTCCACGCCACGCTCCCATGCCCCCGCGCAGGACTCCTTGGCTTTCTGGATAGCCATTTGGTGCTCTACCTCGCGATCGGCCTGAGGCGTGACTTGCACATACTCAATGCGCAAGTCCCACTCCCCGGCCATGTCTTTGCAGATTGCGGTGTAGACCTTCGGACGTGCCGCCCACAGCCTATCCAGGATGTCGTCGTGTGCGCTCATGATCCATCTCCTCTCTCATTCCTGCCGGATGCAGGTC
Source organism: Halomonas sp. GXIMD04776 (assembly GCF_049808615.1). Taxonomy (NCBI): domain Bacteria; kingdom Pseudomonadati; phylum Pseudomonadota; class Gammaproteobacteria; order Oceanospirillales; family Halomonadaceae; genus Halomonas; species Halomonas sp. GXIMD04776. The sequence goes on from NZ_JBNCAN010000010.1 coordinate 135,923, forward strand.
TCGAGGGGAGGTAGGGCGCCCACTGTCAGCCAGCCACGCTCAGCGGGCACAGGAGACCGCTCTCGCGGATGTCGGCGACACGAACAGGCCCAAGGCCATCTATTGTGAAAGGAAAATAAAATATCATCCTCGAAACTTGCAAAAACACACAAATTTGGTCACTAGTTGACCAAATTGATCTCTAAAGTATCATCCTAGCGCAAAAGGATTCTGACTCAATTAGCCTTAGTAGATAAAAAAAGTTTCATCCTGAGCTTGCATCCCCAACTTCTCAACGGTCCCGATACAAATACCTATCCAGCAGCAGAGAGCCTGGTAGTATTTCTGGATTCATAGCGCCCTTGGCTGGGTAGGCGTCAGTCACCAGTGGATCTACTCCTTTTTCTGGGATAACAAGGCCCGCGGAGGGGATCTCTAGCAGTACCTCCGTCAGCCCAAGCGGCGCGCAAGCACCGTATCCAGGCCAAGAGCGCAGGGCTCAGCAAGATTCCCAACCGCGTGGGCGTCGAACATCACCCGGCTGAGGTCGATGACAGGATCTTCATCGGTCACTGGGAGGGCGACACCGTGATCCAAGGGCACTAGCAATTGGGGCCGGTCACGCTGGTCGAGCGATGCAGCGGCTATCTACTGGCAGCAAGCTTACCCAGGATCTCAGCAGAGCTGACGCAAGCGACCATGGTCCGGCTGTTGAAGCCTCACCGGGGTGCAGTGCAGACCATCACCGAGGACAACGGCTCGAAGTTCGCTGGCCACAAAGCCGTGGCAAGGCACTGACCACTGGGACTTACTTTTGTGATCCCTACTGCTCCGGCCAGCGTGGGGCTACGAAAGCACCAATGGCCTGATACGGCAGTACTTCTCCAAGGGAATGGACTTCCGGCAAGTCACCGACGCCGAGTTGCGCAAGGCGGTCAAAAAGCTTAATGACCGCCCCCGGAAGCGCCTCAGCTACCGGACACCGGTACAGGTATTCCTGAGGAAATACTCTGGAGTCCTGAACACCGCAGGTGCTGCGCTTAATGCTTGAATTCAGGGTTCGAGACGCCATCCGGCAAGCAGCTGCAGATCGACCTCGGCAGCCATCAGATTGAAGTGGTCCAATTGGAGCGGACACCCCGATAAGCCTCATAATGGAGGCAATGGAGGTGTTCATGACCAAGAAGACTCGACGTCGGTATTCCGATGAATTCAAGGCGGATGCGGTGAGCCTGGTGACCGAGCAGGGATATTCCGTATCCGAGGCTGCCCGGCGCCTGGGGGTTGACCGTAGCCTGTTGGACCGCTGGTGCCGCAAGCACCGTCAGCAAGTCTCCAGCACCCCGGAGCAGCAGGAAGACGATCGCGACGCCGAGATCAAGAAGCTCCGCGAAGAAGTTCGTAAGCTTCAGGTTGAAAAGGATATTTTAAAAAAGGCGGCGGCCTTCTTCGCCAAAGAGTCGAGCTGAGATACCAGTTCATCGAGTCGGAGAAGGCCACCTATCCCGTGGCCATGTTGTGTCGGGTCATGCAGGTCAGCCGGAGTGGTTTCTATGCCTGGCGGCAGCGTGGCCCTGATGACCTTCGACAGGCCCTGCTCCGCGAGGTCAGAGAGATCCATCGCCGGAAGCGCGGTAGCTACGGCAGCCGCCGCATGGCCGGAGAGCTGCGACGCCGCGGCTACGAGGTCGGCCGTTACCAGG
>NZ_JBNCAN010000011.1:0-126907 GCF_049808615.1 Halomonas sp. GXIMD04776
CGATAGGCGGATACTCGGGATTCCCCGACAGCAACGCCGGCTGACCATGCCACCGGCCCAGCTGCTTGCAGGTCAGCTCCCCGTCGAGCGCCCCAGCCCGCTACTGCCACCCGTGACCAGCGCCACCTGGCCACCGAGATCGAAACTCGCGCGCATGTCACACCTCCTCGGTGATCACCAGCTCGAAGGTCTCGTCCGGGTAGTACTTGGCCAGGCGCACGTCGCCGGTACGCGCATGCCCCTCCATGCCCTCGCAGCGCGACAGGCGTGCTGTGACCGCGGCCACGTCGCGGGTCGCCTCCCGACTCTGGCGCTGGTAGGTGACGATCTTGAGGAACTTCTCCGCACACAGACCGCCGGTGTAACGTGCCGCGCCCTTGGTGGGCAGGATGTGGTTGGTGCCCGAGCACTTGTCGCCGAAGGCCACCGTGGCCTCCTCGCCGACGAACAGCGAGCCATAGCTGTTCAGCCGGGCTATCCACCAGTCATGGTCCTCGGCCTGGATTTCGAGGTGCTCCGAGGCATAGCGATCGCTGATCTCGACGACCTCCTCGCGGGTGTCACAGAGAATTATTTCGCCATAATCGCGCCAGGCCGCATCCGCCGCCTTGCGTTGGGTCTCGGGCAGCGTGGCGATCAGGCCGGGCATGCGCTCGGTGACCGCATCCGCCAACTTGCGGGATGTGGTGAACAGCCAGGCCGGGGAGTCCGGGCCATGCTCAGCCTGACCCACCAGGTCGGCGGCGACGATATCCGGGTCCGCCGTGTCATCGGCAATGATGCCAATCTCGGTAGGGCCGGCGAACATGTCGATGCCGCAGCGCCCGAACAGCTGCCGCTTGGCTTCGGCGACGAAGCGATTGCCCGGGCCGACCAGAATATCCGCAGGCTTGCCAGTGAACAGCCCGAAAGCTATGGAGGCGATGCCCTGCACGCCGCCCATCTGCAGGATGGTATCGGCCCCGGCCAGGTCCATGGCATAAAGGATCGCCGGGTGGATGCCGTTCTCGTCTCGCGGCACCGAGCACGCCACGACGTTTTTCACTCCGGCCACCTTGGCCGTGGCCACGCTCATGATCGCCGAGGCGATATGCGCATAACGGCCACCCGGCACATAGCAGCCGGCGGTTTCCATCGGAATCAGCTTCTGGCCGGCGAACAGCCCCGGTGAGAGCTCGACCTCGAACTCACCGATACTGTCGCGCTGTGCCGTGGCAAAGCGACTGACCCGCTCGTAGGCGAACTGGATGTCCTGCTTGAGTTGTTCCGGCACCCGAGCCGAGGCCGCATCGATCTGCTCTCGGCTGACCACGACATCGCCTTCCCAACCATCCAGGGTCCGGCAATACTCCTTCGCCTTGGCCTCCCCCTCCGCCTCGATCTCGGCCAGCATTCTGGCAACGAGCTCCTGGGTTTCGCCGTAGCCGGTGGCGGCGTTCTTCTCGGCCTTCTTGTAGTATTGAATCGTCATGTCGGTCACTCCTTTCATTTCATTGACAGTTGAACTGTGATGTTCCCATCGCCTCAGAGGGTCTTTACAAAATGCCTGTACTCGGCAATACAGCGTTGAAATTGAGCTCAAAATGCTCATTTACTCCGTGTAAACTGCGCTTTTTCACTCAATTTCGCCTTGTCTTGCCTTCGTTCGCCTATTTTGTGAACACCCCCCTCATGTAAGCGCTTACATTCTAGGCTGAAAGCTATCCATCTTTTTACTTGGCGGCCCTGGCGCAGCGATTCGCCAGGGCCGCCATCTATTCAGAGCCCCCAGGTCGACAGCCAAGGCACAAAGGCAATCAGCAACACCACCAGCAGCATGCCCAGCACGAAGGGGAAGGCATAGCGGGCGATGGCCAGCACCGAGCAGCGCGTCAGTCCCGAGACCACGAACAGGTTGAGTCCCAGCGGCGGCGTGATGAACCCCAGCCCCAGGGTGGTCACCATCAGGATCGCGAAGTGGAACTCGTTCATCCCCACCGATTGGGCCAGCGGCAGCAGCAGAGGTGACAGGATCACGATGTTGGGGGTGGTCTCCATCACGCAGCCGGCCAGGATCAGGATGCCGATCATCAGCAGGATGATGGCGGTCGAGGAGTCGGTGAGGTTGCCGATGCCGCCCACCAGCGTCTGGGGAATGTCGAGGCTGGCCAACGTCTGGGCCAGGGGCAGCGACACGGCGATGATGGGCACGATCACCCCGCACACCCGTGCCGACGACTCCAGCATGCGCGGGATGTCGCCGAGGCTCAGTCGGCCTTGGTAGAGCCCGATGATGACCACCACCACCACCGCCACCGAGGCCGCCTCAGTGGGCGTAAACAACCCCGAGTAGATGCCACCGAGAATCACCACCGGCACGAACAGGGCCCAGCGCGCATCCCACACCGTCGCCAACCAGCGGCGTCCGGAGAAAGGCGCATGTTCATTCTCGAAGCCGTATATGCGGTTCAGCACCATGTTGGTGACCATCACCGACACCATCACCATGACCCCGGGAATGGCGGCGGCCAGGAACAGCGTCGAAGCGGACATGCCCAGCACCAAGCCGATGACGATATAGGCGATCGACGGCGGGATCAGGATGCCGGTACAGGCGCCGGAAGCCACCAGCGCGCAGGCTGCCGGCAATGGATAGCCGCGCTCCACCAGCCGGTGGATGGTCATGCGCCCTACCGCCGCCGCCCCGGCTGCATCGGAGCCCGAGATGCAGGCGAAGAAGCCACAGCCCAGGGTCGTGGAGTTGCCCAGACCAGTGCGTAGTCCGCCGACACTGGCCTCAGCGACATCGAGCAGCTTGTCGGAGAGCCCCGAACGCACCAGGGCATCCCCGGTCAGGATGAACAGCGGCACCGCGATCAGGGCGAAGGCATCGATGCCGTCGAACAGCGCCTCGCCGAACATCGACAGGGGCAGCGTCTCGGTGAGTGTCAACATGCCGAGCGTTCCAAGCCCGATGGCCACCCAAATCGGCACTCCGAACACGATCAAGGCAATCAGCACCGCGAGCGGGACGTAGAAGGTCCAGTCGAGGGTGGCCGCGGCCTGCTGGATAGCGAGAAATTCCATATGCGACCTCCTTCAGTCGAAGAGCTTGTGTCCCGAAAACGGGGGTTCGCCACGCCGCATGCGGCGTACATCGGCAAGCATCGACTGCACGACCCGCCACACCACCACCAGGAACCCGATGGGAATGGCGGCAAGAAATATCGCCTGGGATACCCTTAGCCCCGCTGTCACCGAGCCGAACTGCAACGAGGTCAGCACCGGCGAAAGCGACAGCCATAGCGCCCAGACCGCCAGCACCAAGGTCGCGATATCGGCAAGCCACCAGCCGAGTCGCTGGGCCCGGGGCCCGCCAAGATTGACCAGCACATCGATACGAATATGGGCGCGATCGCGCACCGCGGCGGCGGCGGCGAGCCAGGCCAGATAGATGAAGGCATAGCGCGACAGCTCCTCACCCCATACCGAGGAGTAATCCAGGGCGAAGCGGCGGATGACCTCGATGGCCACGGTCAGGATGATCAGGGCATAGAAAGTCAGCAACAGCCAACGCTCCACCCCCCGGTCGACGCGATCGAACTTCATTCGCAATGCGTGATACTTTCCGGGCTTAGCCGTTGCTGTCGACGTAGTAGCCATTTGACACCTCCGTAGCCGCCAGGAGCTTTTCGAAGACTTCGAGGGAACCGGCCAGCTCGACCTTGGTGTCGTCCCAGGTCGCCAGCTGATGACCACAGCGTTCGCGCCACTGATCGAGTTCCGCATCGCTGGGCGAGTAGATCGACACGCCGGCCTTGCGCATCTGATCGTAGGCATAGGCGCGCGCGGCGGGCACCTTGGCCAGGTTCTCGCGGAAGGTCACATCCGACGCCTGAAGCACGCCGTCCTGTATCTCCTTGGGCTGGCCATCGAACCAGGCCTTGTTGCAGGTGTAGACCTGGGCGTCCGGCACCGATCGAATGGTCGAGATATTGGCCAGAATATCCGTGAAGCCGAAGACCAACAGCGCCTGCACGCTCGGGTCGAGGGCATCGGCGACCCCTTGCTTGATCGCGGAAGAGGTCTCGCCCCAGGCGATCGGTGTCGGATTGGCACCGGCCAGACGATAGACCTTCTGCAGGATCTGGGATGACGGCACCCGGAACTTGATGCCCTTGATATCCTCCGGGGTGCGCGCCGGGCCATCCAGCAGGCCGCCACGTACCGCTACGGTGCGCGGATCGATGCAGATATAGGTGAGTATCTTGAAGCCCCGCGCCTCCACCTTGTCGTGCACCGTGTCCTGCCAGGCCTTTGACGTGACCAGGTTGATCAGCTTCTGATTTTCACCACACCAGTAGGGGATGTTGATCAGATCGACCTCCGGTGCGAAGGGCGAAAGATTGGAGATCGAATGCTGGGCCATGGCGATGGTGCCGTTCTGCACCTTGGTGATCAGCGCACCGCCGGCGCCCAACTGACCACCCGGGGCCAGCTTCACGTAGAGACGGCCTCCGGTGAAGTTCTGCAGGTTCTCCTTGAAGTTGAGCTGCATGATCGGATAAGCCCGGGACGCGCCAAGCACATAGCCCGTGCCCACCGTCAAGGTCGTGTCGGCGGCCTTTTCGCGTTCGTTTTCCTCCTGGGAAACGGCGGCCATGGCGGATTCCGAGAACAATCCACCGCCGACGGCACCAAGCACGGCGGCGGTAAATCCGTAACGGGCCACCGTGCTCAGGAAGTGGCGGCGCTCGGATTGGCTGGATGTGTCCAGGGCACCGGGTACTCGAGATAACATCTTGGTTAGGCGTGACATGCTGACATCCTCTTGTGTTTTGTTTTTAGGCTCAGGTCTTACGCTTCTTCGGGTTATTGTCGGGACCGTGCTGCGTGTGGCCGGGGGTGATCATTCACTGCTGGCACGGCGCCGTTCGTAGCTCAGGCAACCGCTGATGAAACAGGCCGTGGCCAGCACCAGCAGACAGGCTTCGACCACTGGAGACATCTCGAACAGACCGGGCCAATACCGCTCCAACGCGACATTCAAGAAGAACGCCACGAAGAGACCCAGGGCAACCCATATCAACCAGCCGAAGGATTGGCCGCGTGTTGCAGCCGGTGTGGAATTCGCCATGGCATTGGCTCCTGATGACTTGTTGTTGTGATGTCCGACGCGATGGTCAGTGCTTTCAATATCGCGTTATTACTAAACTTGCGTTAGATTAAAATGTAAGCGCTTACAAAACATTCTTTAAACCTAGACTCCTATATAGGACTTGTCCAGCAAAAAATTGGCTACAATGGCAAATTTTACTTTCCGCATGAATACAGGGTGCCCAAGCCAGGATGAAGAACGACAAACGAACCCTGCTCGGCGATGTAGCGCGTGAAGCCGGAGTCTCCACGGCCTCGGTCTCCCGAGTGCTCAACCGGGCACCCCACGTCAGTGAGCGCCTGCGCGCGAAGGTCAAGGCCGCTGTCGATCGGCTCGGCTATGTCCCCGATGGGCCTGCTCGGGCCCTGGCCTCGCGGCGTATCGGCGCCATCGGTGCCCTGGTGCCGACCCTGGACAACCCTATCTTCAGCGCGATGATCGACAGCCTTGAAAGACGCCTCAAGCACCACGACTGTCGTCTTCTGATCGCCACCTACCATTACAATCTCGACGACGAACTGGAAGCCTTGCGCACCCTGGTCCAGCAGGGCATCGATGGCGCCGTCCTGATCGGTCACGATCACCGGCCAGCTGCCCTGACCCTGCTCAAGCAATACGCCCTGCCCTATCTCAGCTGTTGGCACAGCGAAAATGACCCCGACTGGCCCAGCATCGGCTTCGATAACGCCGCCCCCGCGAAGCGCCTGGCGGAACACTTGATCGCACTGGGCCATCGGCGCATCGCCGTGGTCACCGCGCCCACCACCGGCAACGACCGCGCCCGGGCCCGGCTGCGCGGGTTCCGAGACGCCATGGACGCCGCCGGCGTCGAACTGCCTGGTGAACGTATCGTGACCGTCGACTACGGCATCGAGGAAGGTGCCTACGCGCTGCAACTGCTGATGCGCCTCGATCCATCGCCCACCGCCATTCTGTGTGGTAACGACACCCTCGCCTTCGGCGTGATGCTGGCGGCCCAAAAGGCCGGCATTCGCATGCCCGAGGAGCTCTCGGTCACCGGCTTCGACGACCTGCCCCAGGCGCGCTTCATGCACCCTCCCTTGACTACCGTGGCCGCTCCCGCCAAGGATATTGGCCATCGCGTCGCCGATGCCCTGGCGGCACGCATTCAGCAACAGCCCACGATTCATTGCCAGGTGATCGAGGCGCCGCTGGTGTTGCGGGAATCGACGGCGCCGCCACCTTCTACCTAGCCGCATGTTCCTCAAGCGCCGCCACCAGTTCGCCGGGCAGCCGCAGCCGGCCGTCGAACTCGCGACGCAGCCGATAGCGACGCTCCCCCGGCAACCGCACCCCGGGCTGCTCGAGCATGGCGGAAAACAGCGTCTCGGCATGTTCGAGGAAGTCATTTGAGAAACGCGCCGGATCAAACAGCAGGAGCAGATGAGCAGTGTTCGGCGCCTCGCCCTCAGCCTCGAAGAAGGAGCTGGCCTGAAAGCCGAAATGGCTGCCGGCCAGCCCGGCGGTGAGCAGTTCGACCATCAGCGCCAATGCTGCCCCCTTGGCGTCCCCCGACGGCACCATGCTGCCGGCGATGGCGGCATCCGGGTCGGTGGTGGGTCGCCCGTCGACATCCAGGGCCCAGTCGTCGGGAATCGGTTTTCCCGCCTTCTTGGCCAGCATCACCTTGCCGCGGGCCACCTTGGACAACGATAGATCGATCAACAGCGGCTCGGCGTCCCGACGCGGGCAGCCAAACGCGATGGGATTGGTGCCGTAGAGCGGACGGTTGCCACCCCAGGGGGCCATCGCCGAGGGTGCATTGCTGAAGGCCAGGGCCATCAGCCCCTGGCGTGCCGCGGTTTCTACCGGCGAACCGGCGACGCCGAAGTGATGCGAACGGGCGATGGATACCGCCGCCAAGCCATGCTCGCGGGCCTGTTCGATCCCGACCTCCAGCCCCTTCGCCACTGCGGGGAAGGCCAGACCATGGCCGGCGTCGACCCGAACCACGGCGCCATCGACATCGACTCTTGGCACCGCCGTGGCCTCGACCTTGCCACTGGCCGCCTGATCCAAATAGAACGGCAAACGCGACAGGCCGTGGGAGGGCAGGCCGTCACGCTCGGCCTCCAGCAACGCCTCGACGGTCGCGGTGGCCTCGGGTTCGCCGAAGCCATGGGCGCGCATTGCCGCCATCGCCAGATCGCGCGCCGACTCGAGGGTCACGGTCTTTGGTTCACTCATGTCTCTGCCCTCCCCGACTTCTGGCCCAGCACCGCCCGCACATTATCGGCGGTCATCTGGCTGATGCGCGCATTGGACTCCTCGGTCACCCCGGCAATATGCGGCGTCAGGATCAGGTTGGGCACTCCCACGAGTATCGACCCCGCGGGCAGCGGCTCCTGCTCGAAGACATCCAGCATGGCCCCGGCCAGGCGCCCTTCTCGCAGGGCGTCTGCGAGCGCCGCTTCGTCGACGGTGCCGCCACGGGCGGCATTGATCAGCACCGCCGACGACTTGACCCGCTGCAGCCGGGTGGCATCGATCAGATGATGGGTCGCCTCGGTCAGTGGCACATGCAGGCTGATCACGTCGGCCTCTTCGAGCAGTGACTCGAGGCTGTCGCGGCGCTCGACGTCGGCCCAGGCGGCATCCTCGGCAGGCAGATGCGGATCGAAGGCCATCACCTGCATGTCCAGCGCCCGGGCCCGTCGCGCCGTCTCCCGGGCGATGGCGCCGAAGCCCACCAGCCCCAGCACGCTGCCGGATACCTCACGACCGATCAGCGCCTGGCGTGGCCACACCCCGGCCAGCATCGCCGCACTCGAGAAATAGGCGCCACGGCGCAGCATGAGTGCACCACCGATCACGTATTCGGCGACCGAACTGCCGTTGCCGCCGAATGCCGGCTTGACCTCGATCCCTCGCGCCGCACAGGTCTCGAGGTCGATATTGTCGAGGCCCACACCGAGGCGCCCCACCACTTCGAGATCGGGAAAGCGTGAAAGAAGCGCCTCGTCCACCTGGGTGCGGTTGCGCACGATCAGCCCACGGACGCCCTCCCCCTGATCCAGAAGCCGCTCACGTGCTTCCACCAGGGTGGGGTCGAAGAGCACCGTGAAGTCTCGTCCAAGCGCCTCGACGGCCGCCTCATCCATGAATTCACTGATGACGATGTCGCTCATTGGCTTCTTCACCTCAAAGACCACGCCATAGCTGCCCCACCGGCAGCGGCACATTGAGCAGGATGGCAAACAGGGTATAGAAAAACGCGATGATCCCGGCCAGCACCAGGCCATAGGCAACCGCGCGTTTGAACGTCCAGCCGTGATAGTGCGCCAGCATTGCCAGCGCTGTGGCGGAAAGTACGCTCGCAACGATGAACCCCAACCATTTGAGGGAAAAGCTCCACAGCAAGAGCACGCCGATGAGCCCCAGCCGGCGGCCCACGCTACCGGGCTGTGGTTTCGACATCTGCGGCCGCGTGACGAAGACTCGGGCTAAAAGCGCGATACTGAAGATCAACAGCAGGATGGCGATGGTGCGCGGAAAGACACTGGCCATCATCGACATGTCGCGGCTGAACCACAGCGCACCGAGGGCGATGACGATCATGATCGACGCCAGAATGCCATCCGAGCGCCGGGCCTCGATCTGAGTGGCGTTCGTTTCAGTGCTCACGGCGGGACTCCTTGTTATCAATCGCGCGGCTGCGTCTCGCGCGCCACAGCGGGTAGAAAATGGCTATCAACGTCACGGCGATGATTGCCATCGAAATTGGACGACCGAAGAACACCCCCAACATCGACCCTGAGGCATTGCCCATCAGATAGCCCTGTACGAAGCCCTGTTCGGCGATAGGCCCGAGGATCAGGCCGAGCACGATGGGTGATGGCTTGACGCCGTAACGGGCCAGTACCCAGCCAATAACGCCCAACACCACCATGACCACCACATCGAAGGGGTTGTTGCGGATGGCGTAGGTACCGATGACGGTCATGAAGGCGATGCTCGGCACCAGCAGTGCCTTGGGAATGGTCACGATCGATTTGAAGGCATAGCGCCCGATCAGTAGTCCAAGGGGAAGCATGAGCAGCGTGGCGATGAACAACCCGCCAATGAAGGTGTAGGTGACGTTGGCATTAGTAGTGAACATCTCGGGGCCGGTGCGAAAGCCCTGCACCAGTAGCGCACCGAGGATTACCGCATCCGGCGGGGTGCCGGGAATGCCCAGCACGAAGGTGGGGATGAAACCACCGCCAACCGTGGCATTATTGGCCGACTCGGTGGCAATCACCCCATCCGGCTCGCCTTTACCGAAGTGCTCGCTGCGCGGTGACGTGCGCCGCGCCTCGGAGTAGGACACTAGGCTGGCGATCGAACCACCGGCGCCGGGCAGAATGGCGACGACAGTGCCGATCACCGCGCTGCGCAGAGAGTTGAACTTGCTTCGCCACATCAACCCCATGCTCTCGGTAAAGCGCACTCCGCGCCCTTCTTTCGGCGGTTCTAGATGAGCGCTTGGCGTAGCGACCAGATCGATCAGCACCGGGATGCAGTACAGGCCGATCAGCGCCGAGATGATCTCTACCCCACCAAGCAAGAACTGCGAGCCGAACGCATAGCGAATATCGGCCCCGACCACCGCCACCCCCACGGTGGAAAGCAGCAAACCGATACCGGCGCCGATGAAGCCTTTGAGCGTCGAGCCTTCCGAGAGCGCGGAAATCAGCGTCAGACCGAAGATCGCCAGCCAGAAATACTCCACCGGCCCAAACTTGAGCGCGATTTGCGCCAGCAGCGGTGCCAGGGTCAGCAGCGCCAGCGCGCCGACCAGCCCGCCCACCATCGAGGAGAGCGTGGACAAGGTGACCGCCAGGTCACCATCGCCGCGCTGAGCCATGGGATAGCCGTCGAAAGTGGTGGCGATCGCCGAGGGAGTGCCCGGCGTATTGACCAGGATGGCAGCATAGGAGCCGCCGTAGATAGCCCCGGTGTAGATCGCCCCCAGCATGATCAATGCGGCTTCTGTCGGCATGCCGAAAGTAACCGGTACCAGCACTGCCACCGCCATGGTGGCGGATAGCCCCGGTAAGGCCCCGATGAAGATCCCCGCAGCGACACCGAGTATCGCCAGCAGCAGATTCAAAGGAGCGAACGCCGCCACCATGAAACCCAAGATTTCCATGCACTACCCCCGTGCTGGTCAGGCTCCCAGGATCTCGGGAGCCGAATTCCAGGAATGGCCCCTTGGATTACTCGATGATGCCCATCTCTCGGGCGACTTCTTCGTAGGCCTTTTGTTGTTCATCCATGAACGCGTCCACCTCCGCGTAGGGAACATCGATCAGCACGAAGCCAAGATCCTGCATTTTCTGGCGGAACTCAGGGTTCTGATTGATCTGTCCGAAGATGTTGGAGAGCTTTTTTGTCACCTCTTCCGGGGTCTCCTTGGGTACGGCCATGCCGCGATAGGCGCCGCCGGTCATGTCATACCCCAGTTCCTTGAAGGTCGGCACATCGGGGAACTGCGGATGACGCTCGTCTGATGCCACCGCCAACATGCGGACCTTGTCGCTGTGATTGGCCGCCACGGTGGTGTATCCCCACTCGGCCTGGACCTGATTACCCAATAGCGCGGCCACCGCCGCCCCGGTGCCCTTGAAGGGAATATAGGTCGTCTTGATGTCGGCCAGCGACTCCAGACGCTTGTTGGCGATGTCATTGGCGGACTGGGTGCCGCTGCCGGAAAGGGTAATGGCGCCGGGTGACTGCTTCGCCGCCTCGATGAAGTCCTCGAGGGTCTGGTGGGGGCTGTCGTTTTCAACGATCAGGGCATCCGGCGAATAGTGGAAGAAATAGAAGGTCTTGATATCGTCCGTCTTGAAACCGGGGTCCTTGCCCATGGGCTTGAGAATGATATGCGGCAGGTTGGTCCCCATGATGGTGTAGCCATCCGCATCCATCCCGTTGAGTTGAGACCAGCCAACCGCACCCCCGCCCCCATCCATATACTGGATGATCAGTTGCTGGTCGGTGATGTCTCTGAAATATTGCTGTTGCAGTCGGGCGCTGATATCGGATTCGCCGCCCGGCCCGAAGGGAATGATGTACTGCACGTTTTTGGACGGATAATCCTCGGCGCTCTGAGCGAGAACCGGATTGCTCAGGGCAATGCTGGCGATTGTGGCCCCTAGAAGGGTGCCGAACCAGGAACGCTTGTATCGATTTGTATGGCGCATGAGTCTCTCCGATGGCTATTTGTTATATCTGTTGTATCGCTTGTCATCTATCGAGTGGGTCAGTGCCTCCGTGCAGGTCCCGGAAACTGCTGGTATCGCGTCATTGCGACGCAGACTGTTCTTCTCTTTTCTCTTTTCTCTTTTCTCCTTTTCTGACATTGCGGGTGGCAGATGCCACCCGTTCAATACGCTACCGCGCCTCTCAGGCACTCTCGTAGAGGCGCGTAAACACAAACTCGCGATGCCCCAGCGCCTCCGCCGCTGTATGGCGCCCGTTGATCGTACGGAACATCATCTCGAGGAGCTTGTCGCCCGCTTCCTGCATGTTGATCTCACGCTTCAGAATACCGGTGACATCGACATCGATGTGCTCGCTCATGGTGCGGAAGGTGCGCGGATTGGCGCAGATCTTGATCACTGGCAGGATGGGGTTGCCGATGACGTTGCCTTGCCCAGTGGGGAAAAAATGCACCACATAGCCTGAGGCGGCACATAGGGTGACCATCTCCGCGGCGGCGGATGAGGAGTCCATGAACCACAGGCCCGGCTTGTCCGGCGTCTCGGCCTTGTCGAGCACCCCGTCGACCTGGCAGCGATGTCCGATCTTCTGAATGTTGCCCAGCGCCTTCTCCTCGATGGTGGTCAGTCCACCCTCGATGTTGCCCTTGGTCGGCTGGGAGTCGGAGAGATCGCTGGTCTTGTGACGATCGATCATCGCGCTGTAGCGATCGAACATCGCCTGGAACTTCTCGCGCACCTCGGGTGTGGCACAGCGTTCCGCCACCAGATGCTCACCGCCAGTCAGTTCCGAGGTCTCGCCGAAGACCAAGGTACAACCCGCGTCATACAGCTTGTCGAAGGCATCGCCGACGGTGGGATTGGCGCCGCAGCCCGAGGTGGTATCGGACTCTCCGCACTTGGTCGACACCCACAATTCGCTGACATCGCACTCCTCGCGCTGTAGTTCAGTGGCGTACTGCACGTATTCCCGGGCGGCCTTGGAAGCGGCACAAATGGTGTTGTGATCACCGTTCTGTTCGATCCAGAAGCCTGCTACCGGCTTGCCGGTGGCCTTGATGCCATCGACCACCTTGCCGGTCCAACCCGGCTCGATACCGATGACCACTACCGCCGCTACATTGGGATTGCTGCCGGTACCGATCAGGGTGCGGAAATGCAGGTCCAAATCGGCACCAAATTGCAGGCGCCCATAGGGATGCGGCATCGCCAGGGTGCCCTTGATGTTGTTGGCAACCGCCTCGGCGGCGGCGTTGGAGATATCGTCCACCGGCAGCACGATGACGTGGTTGCGAACCCCGACGCGGCCGTTGTCGCGACGATAGCCCATGAACTTGCGTCCCTTGAGTTCCATGCTTACCACCTCTTGGTCTTGACGTTGTGGACGTGCAGATGCTCACCCTTGCTGATCGGCTTGACCGCCTTGCCGATATCGACGCCGTACTTGATTACGGTATCGCCATCAGCCAGATCGCAAATCGCCAGCTTGTGACCGATGGGAATCGGATCATGCACCTCGAAGGTCACCGTCTGGTCCTGGTGCATCACCCAGCCGGTCAATGTCTGCCCCGCCTGGACCCCCTCTACTACCACCACGCCAACGCTGTCGTCGGCGTCGTGCACCACGAAATCAATACTCATCGATGTGTCCTCCCGCTAGCCACCGTATTGTTCTGCCTCTGCCAGCATCATGCCGCTGGTTCCTGGAATGGATGATCATCGTCCAACCCCAACTCATGTATATGATATATGACATGGGATAGCAAGTACCATTTTGTGTTATGAGGTAGAATGAATTCGTTGATCACATTCATACTCATGGTTAATCACTTGTGAAAATAAGGACTTGCCAATGGACTCTCGGGTGACGCCGACCTTCCGCCCGCTGTATCAGCAGCTCAAGGAAGTGCTGCTGGCACGCATCGTCTCCGGGGAATGGGCGCCGGGCACCTTCATCCCTAGTGAATCGGCGCTTTCTCGTGAATACGCCGTGAGCGTCGGCACGCTGCGAAAGGCGCTGGATGCCCTGGCCAAGGATCAGGTGGTCATCCGTCATCAGGGCAAGGGCACGGTGGTGGCGACCCACGATGCGGACCGCTCGCTGTTCCAGTTCTTTCATCTGGTGCGACTGGATGGCCAGCGCAGCCTGCCCGTCTCCCGCGTACTGCGTCGGGAGCGTCGGCAAGCCACCGCTGAGGAAGCTCAAGCCTTAGAGCTGGAGGCCGGTGAGGAAGTCATTCATATAAGACGGGTGCGCGAGCTGGACGATCATCCAGCGCTGCTGGAAGACGCGGTGGTCTCGGCACGCCTGTTTGCAGGGCTCGAAAAATCCCCGGAGCCATTGCCCAACACGCTCTACCATCTTTACCAGCAGCAGTTCGGCTGTAGCGTGGCCAACGCCGAAGAACGATTGTTCGCGGTCGCCGCCGATAGCCAGGACAAGACGCATCTGGGCGTCAAGGTCGGTACGCCGCTGCTGGAGATTCGCCGTATCGCCAGGGATCTTCAAGGTCACCCGGTGGAATGGCGACTATCGCGTTGCGAGACGAGCCAGCACTGCTACGTCAATGAGCTATAGAATGTCTAGCGATGCCCCGATGAGCCCGCCCCCGATCCCCACCAACACCAGAAACGCCAGGCGACGCATCATCACCGCCGACAGCGGCGGCGGAAAGCGTCGTCCGGCGTAGGTCGTAACGGCAATCACCGGTATCGACCAGGCGGTCAGCACGAGGATTTCGGTATCGAGTTGACCCTGAAAGGCAATGAATAGGGTCCGTACGAGTGAGGTAATAGCAAAGAACAGGATCAGCATGCTGCTGATGCCGATCAAGGGTAGCGGTTGACGATAACACTGATAGATCAACGGCGGTCCGGGTGTGGCAAAGAGCCCGCCGCACAGCCCGGACAGCACACCGCTGACGAAAAAGCTCATCGACGAAGATAATGACGTCTGACGGCTGGGCTGCAGTAGCATGCTGACCCCGCCATAAAGGATGAGACCGCCCAGGACGAGCTGCAAAAGGCGCGAGGCACTGGCACTCAAGTAATCGAGTATCAAGACACCGCCCAGGATCGCCGGTAGAAGGCCGACAATCACTGCCCTGATCGCTGGCCAATGCACGTACTGGAGCTTACCGGGCAGCGCCACGACGCTGTTGACCACCATCAGCAGGCTGACCACCGTGGCGACGGTAGCCACGGAGGCAATCCCAAGACCACTGGACAAGCCGATCACGATCATGCCCAGACCAAAACCGGTCACCGTCTGGAAGTAACCGGCCACCGCCGCTACCGCCAGAAAGGGCAGCAGGGTTTCAGGAGGAATCGTCACCCGCGCACAACCATGCTCATTCTTGCTCGACCGCTTGAGCCTGTAGCGCGGTGACGGCGACTACATGATAGACGTCATCGGCGCTGCAGCCCCGGGAAAGATCGTTGGCGGGCTTGGCCAGCCCCTGCAGCATAGGCCCGATGGCCTTGGCTCCGCCGATGCGCTCCGCCAGCTTGTAGCCGATGTTGCCGGCCTCGAGATCGGGAAAAATCAATACATTGGCTTCGCCCTTGACCCGGGAGTCCGGCAATTTGCGTTGTGCGATCTCCGGAACGATGGCGGCATCGAGCTGTATATCCTCATCGATGGCGAGTTCAGGGCGTTCGGCCTTCACCTGACGTGCCGCCTCGACCACCTTGTCCACCGCCGCATGCTTGGCGCTGCCGTTGGTGGAAAACGACAGCATGGCCACCTTAGGCTCCTCACCAAGCAAGGCACGAGCACTGTCGGCCGCCGCCTTGGCAATCTCGGCAAGCTCTTCGGCCTTGGGGTCGATGACCAGGCCACAGTCAGAGAAGATCATGCCACCCTTGCGGCGATGATGTGGTTCTTCCATTACCATCAAGAAGAAACTCGACACCAGCTTGGCGCCGGGCTTGACCCCCACGATCTGAATGGCACTGCGCACTACATCCGCAGTGGTATGCACGGCACCGGCGACCGAGCCGTCCGCATGCCCCAGACGCACCAGCAAGTCGGCGAAGACCAGGGGCTTTTGCACTTCATGTTCAGCCCGCTCCTGAGTCATGCCCTTCTTATGACGCAATTGATACAGCGTCTCGACCAGGGAGGGGGTCAGCGACGACTCAGCGGGATCGATCAGGGTGATGGCATCGAGGGACAGGTTATTGTCGGTCGCTGTCGCTTCGATCCCGGCACGTTCACCGACCAGGCTGATGTCGGCAATGCCATCCTGAGCAGCGCGAACGGCTGCTTTCAATACTCGTGGGTCGTCGCCTTCGCAAAGAACGATACGTTTACGCGCCTGTTTGGCACGCGCCATGATGTTGTCAAGCACCTGCATGATCGGCACCTCCTGATGAACACTCTTTTTAGAAAGTAAGTTGGAAAGCGAGAAAACCCCGACCCAATGAGAATACCTCATTGAATCAGGGCCTTAGACTTGAGCGCTCAAGGAAAGCATTTATTTACCACGCAATCGATGAAAGATGTGCCACCTCCGGCGCGTTCATACCAGCGCCGGCGGCAGCCATGACATCGAGCGCAGCAAATACGTCTTCCTTACACGTAGTCCTGATACTTCTCCAGCATCCGCACCGGCTTCTTCAGAGCATCACGACGGAACGGGTCGCCCAGTTCACGGGTACACATGATCTCGAGAATGCAGGTCTTACCTTCGTTCATCTGCATGTCGATGGCCTTCTTCAGCGCCGGGCCAACGTCTTCAAGCTTGTCCACCACGATACCTTCAGCGCCCATGGCACGACCGATCTCGGCAAAGCTCTGGTTTTCCAGCTCGCCGGCAACGAAGCGGCGGCCGTAGAAGTCCACCTGGTTCTTCTTCTCCGCGCCCCACTGACGGTTGTGGAAGACCACCGCGGTGACCGGGATGTTGTCCCGTACGCAGGTCATGGTTTCCATCAGGCTCATGCCCCAGGCGCCGTCGCCGGCATAGGAGATAGCCGGGCGATGCGGTGCCGCGACCTTGGCCCCAATGATGGTGGGGAAGGCATAGCCGCAGTTGCCGAAGCTCATGGCAGCGAACATGCTGCGCGGCTTCTCGAAGCGCAGGTAGCTGTTGGCCACGGAGTTGATGTTGCCGATGTCGGTAGAGACCATGACGTCTTCCGGCATCGCCTTTTCGAGCTCGCGCAGCACCTGACGCGGATGCAGGTAATCGCCGCCGGAGAAGGTCTTCTCCTGCTTGTTTTCTTCAATGACGTCAAGGCTGTAATCGTCACGCTCATGAGTCCACTCATCAAGCTCTTTCTGCCAGGCGTCCTGCTCGCTCTTGATGGTCTTGGCGCGCTCGTCCTTGTTGCTGTCGCAGGCCAGATCACGGCCCTGTAGCCGCTCAGTAAGGGCGACAGCAGCCTCTTTGGCATCGCCGCAGATGCCCACGGAGATCTTCTTGACCAATCCGAGCATCCTGTGGTCCGCGTCGATCTGAATGATCTTGGCGTTGGTCGGCCAGTAGTCCATGCCGTGCTGGGGCAAGGTGCCGAAGGGCCCGAGACGCGTGCCCAGGGCGACGACCACGTCCGCTTGTGCCATCAGCTTCATCGATGCCTTGGAACCCTGATAACCCAGAGGGCCACACCACAGCGAATGGCTGGCGGGGAAGGAGTCGTTGTGCAGATAGCTATTGACCACCGGCGCGTTGAGGCGCTCTGCCAACGCCTTGCACTCTTCCACGCCATCCGCCATGACCACGCCGCCACCGGAAATGATCACCGGGAACTGAGCCTTGGCCAGCAAATCCGCGGCTTCGTCCAGGCTCTTGGTGCCGCCCGGGCCACGATCCAGACGCATCGGGCGGGGAATCTCTGCCTCGATTTCGCCGTAGAAGTAGTCCCGGGGAATGTTGAGCTGGGTCGGGCCCATCTCGGACATGGCACGATCAAAGCAGCGGCCGGTAAACTCCGCAATACGTGCGGGATGGGTGACATGCCCCTGGTACTTGGTGAACTCCTGGAACATTGGCAGCTGATTACATTCCTGGAAGCCGCCCAGGCCAATGCCCATGGTGCCGGTTTCCGGCGTAATGATGACGACCGGGGTGTGGGCCCAGAAGGCCGCAGCGATAGCGGTCACGCTGTTGGAGACGCCTGGGCCGTTCTGGCCGATCAGCACGCCGTGGCGGCCGGAGGCGCGGGCATAACCGTCTGCCATGTGACCAGAGCCCTGCTCGTGTACCACCGGAATCAGACGAATGCCCGCCGGAGCAAAGATATCCATGGCATCCATGAAGGCCGAGCCCATGATGCCGAACATATCGGTAACACCGTTGGCCACCAACGTTTCGACGAAGGCTTCGGACGGGGTCATCTTCTGCTTGCCTTGAACAACCTGACGGTTGTCTGTGTTGTCTTGGGTGCTCATGGAAAACCCTCCGGAGTGAGCGTTTGCTTTATTTGGTACGTTTTATTCCATTTTCTGGAACTGATGCTGAATCTAGTCTTTCCAATGATCGACGTCAACACAAATTTCAAAAAATGGTATGCTTTCTATCAAATTCAGGAATTATCATTCTCCTGGCTTGTTCATCACCTCCGTCGAGACCGTCGCTATGAAGCCCGAAATGCAGCCCGAAACAGCCAAGATCGATGGCGATACCCCTGCTTTACGTCTCCTGTCGTTATTGGAAGTCATCGCCGAAAAGGATCAGTTTTTCACCCTTCAAGGACTGGTGGAAGAAACCGGCTTACCCAAGCCGACCCTACATCGCATGCTGCAACAACTCGAAACCGCCGGCATGCTGCAACGTGACGGTGACAACCGCCAATACGGCACCGGTATACGTTTGCGCCGTCTGGCCGAAAATCTGCTGCTCAACAACACCGTTCAGGGCGCACGCCATGCGGTGCTCAGCCAGCTCGTCAAGGAGGTCGGTGAAAGCTGCAATATCACCGCCCTCTCGGGTAACGAAGTGCTGTATCTCGATCGGGTCGAGACCCAGGCGCCGTTACGCTTTTATCTGCACCCAGGTTCCCAGGTCCCCGTGCACTGTTCAGCCAGTGGCAAGCTGTTCCTGGCCCAGATGAAGCCCGCTCAGCGCAAGCGCTTGCTAGCTCATGTACCTTTGGAACGCTTTACCCACAACACCCTGACCGATCTGACCTCCCTCGAAGGCGAAATCGAACGTGTCGGCAATGACGGCTACGCCTTCGATGATGAAGAATTCCTGCCTGGGCTTTTGTGCATTGCCGTGCTGGTGCCTGCCGCCAAGGGCCGCTCCAATCTGGGGCTCGCGATCCAGGGCCCTACCATGCGCCTGTCCCGGGAGAAAGCGTTGAGCTTTTTGCCGGCGCTGCACAAGGCAGCCCAGTCGATCGCCGCCATTGATGCTGAAGCCACCGCTGACAACAGTGCATTTGCTTAGACTTAGCGCTGCTGCCGAACCCAACTGGGCGCCACTATCCTCCATCACTACACATCACACATCGCTGGACGCCAGGATGAGATGATCGAGTTCCTCCTTCGACTTGTGCCGCACGATTTTCCGACGATAGATATAGAGTGCCAGTCCCAACGCCGACCAGATAATCAGCGCAATCCAGGACGGGGCACTCAAGAAGCCTGGTGAACCAGGGATCAGCAGGAGGCCCAGGAACGACAGACTGCTGATCGCACCAAGCAGCGACAGCAACTTCTTGAAGGGAGACACGCAGCCCTCATAATGCTTGCCGATCCCCTGTTCGGACCATTTGAAGCATTTATAAGCGACCGCGCAGCAATAAAAGTAAGCGATAGCGACACCGGTGGCGGCCATATCGACGACCCATAGCAGGGCCTCACGGCCAAGCCAAGGCGCCACCAAACAAAGACCACAGGTAAACAGGATGCCCGCTGTCGGTGTACGGTACTTCGAATGCAACTGGCCGAAGACGGAGGGCAGAACACCAGCCCGGCCCAACGCGAACATCAAGCGACTGGTAGCGATGTAAAAGCCATTGAGACCCGTTGCTATCCCCATCAGCAACGCGAGTGCCAGGGCGGCCAAACCTAGATTACCCAAGGTGGCCTGCACCATTTCCCCGGTACCCCATACCGGAGACTGATCGACCAGCTCCATCCAAGGCATCGCCAGCGCCGTCGCCATCACCAGGGCGGAGTAATGCACTGCGGCCATGGCGAGGGCCAATACGATCAGCGTAAATGCCTTGGCCGGCGAAAAATCGAATTCCTCCGCCGCCTGGGGAACGCTGTCGAAGCCCACATAGGCCCAGGGAGCAATGGCAACGATGGAGAGTACCGCCGCCCAGGACGACACACCGGGTTTGAACAAAGGCTCGAGATTGCTGAAGGAGGTGCTAGGCGCCAGGATCATGCCTACCACCACCGCAACCGCGCCTATGATCAACAACATGCAGAACACAAACTGACTCTTGCCAGAAAAGCTTCCCCCGCGAATGTTGATCAACGCAAACAGGATCAAGGCCACGCTGGCTACCACGATCTCGCCCAGATACACATCCCAACCGGCGACGCTATAAAGCCGACCGACATCGACTATTTCGGGAATCAGAAACTTGCCTAGCAAGGCCAGCGCCGAGGCATTCAAGGCCACGATGGACATGTAGCCCAAGGTCAAGAACCAGCCGCAGAAAAAGGCATGATTGCGCCCAAAGCCCAAATAGGCATAAGAAAATCCACCGCCGGTAACAGGGTATATCTTGATCAGAAAGCCATAGCTGACACCGATGATGATCATCAGTACGGCCCCGATACTGAGCCCCAACATCACCCCAAGCGGACCCGCCATGGCGATCCAGTCCGCCGGTAGCACGAAACTGCCCCAGCCGATAGCGGAACCAAAGGCAATGGCCCACACCCAATGAGGCTTCAGACACTTCTCGAGCTGTTCGCGTTGTTCCATGCCACTGCTCCCGAACTATCGTAATTTTGTACGGCGATTCCTTCGTCGTCAGTTACTGAGTCTAGACGTCGATTGCATTTAGTGCCGACACTAGGGAGGCCTTCAGAAAGGAAGTAGGACCAGAGGCAAAAAAAGGATGGAGCCAGTGGGTGATCTGTGCTTACAGTTTCCGGAATGAATCAAGATAAAAAATGCCAAGCCTTTGTATTGGAGTGTCTTTCTATCGAGACGTTTTGCTTGAACGCTGTTCTGCGCTGTCCCGTAGCCATTTGCCTACCTTATACCAAAGTCGTATTGGAAGTTAGATGGCCTCATCGACACGAAAATGGTCGTTACAACATAAAAGAGTCATATGTGAAATAACAGGGCGCCTGCATGCGTAATTATTTACATAATATAAAAGAGCTATCTTGGTCATGCTTTCTATGGCTGCCATTACTGTTTGGAACAAGTACGCCGATTCTAGCCGCAACATTTGATGAAAATATAAACTCGCTTTTCGAGCCTGCTTCCAAGGTCGTTTCATCGATAATCTTTTTCAGCCTGCCCGTGCTTGGCGTTCAATTGCCGATCATAGTGCTGTGGCTTGCGCTCGGCGCTGTATTTGCCACGCTCTATTTCAATTTCATCAATCTGCGCGGCGTTGGTCATGCAATAAAATTGCTCCGAGGCGACTACTCCCATCCTGATGACGAAGGAGAGGTCTCCCACTTTCAGGCATTGGCCACCGCCGTATCGGGCACGGTAGGCATCGGTAATATTGGCGGCGTCGCTTTTGCCGTGTCTCTGGGCGGGCCCGGGGTCGTATTCTGGATGGTGGTTGCCGGCTTCCTGGCCATGTCACTCAAGTTCGTCGAGTGCACATTGGGGACCTATTATCGACGACAAAATAGTGACCGTTCGGTATCCGGCGGCCCAATGTTCTACCTCAAACAGGGCTTGGCTGACCGCGGCTTTCCTAATCTTGGACGTTTTCTGGGAGCTTTCTACGCAATTGGCATCATCGTTGGCTGCCTGGGCATCGGTAATATGTTTCAGTCACAGCAAGCCGTCATCCAGCTGGTCAATATTACTGGAGGCAGTGATGTCAGCTGGTTTGCCGACAAAAGCTGGATACTAGGGTCGCTCATGGCGACCATGATCGGGTTGGTCATTATCGGTGGCATCAAATCGATTGCCCGCGTCACCGAAAAGGTGGTGCCGTTCATGGCAATTCTCTACTGCACCATGGCATTGGTGGTCATCGCCATGAATGCCGAAGCCCTGCCCTATGCCATTACTGCTATCTTCCGTGGCGCCTTCACTGCCGAAGGAGCCGCCGGCGGTGCCTTGGGAGCCTTCATCATCGGCTTTCAGCGCGCGGTATTTTCCAACGAGGCTGGCCTTGGTTCGGCCGCCATCGCCCATTCGGCAGTTCGCACCCTGCACCCCATCACTGAAGGTTATGTGGCACTGATAGAGCCCTTTATCGACACCATCATCATCTGCACGCTGACCGGCTTGGTCATCGTGACGACACTTTTCTATGATCCTGCCTTTACTACCGATATTGGTGGCATCGAAATGACATCCGACGCCTTCGCTCGCAACGTTTCCTGGCTGCCAATCCCTTTGGCAATTGCTGGGTGGCTGTTTGCCTTTTCCACGGCGCTTGCCTGGTCCTACTACGGTCTCAAAGGCTGGTGCTATCTGTTCGGCGAGAGCAGATGGCGGGGCCACCTTTTCAAACTGGTGTTCTGCCTTTTTACCGTGATTGGCTCCATGACACAGCTCAAATCACTGATCTCTTTTTCCGATGCCTTGATATTCTTAATTGGCGTACCGAATATCATCGGAATTTATGTTCTGGCACCCATCGTCAAGCGTGAGCTCAGATTTTATCGTGTCATGCTGCGCAGCGGTGAAATCGTCGATTACCGTGAGCAGCGCGCACTCTCTAAATAATACGGCCTTTACTTTTGCGATCATCAACGCTTATCTGGCTGACAAAAAATATTATTTATTAGTTTTACTTAGACAGGTGATACTTGAAAAGGGATTATCATTATATTTTGCAGATAATCCAGGCCAGTAATTTCGTATTGCGTACCAAGACCTCCCTTTACCATACTGGCGAATCGATCAGGCTCCGAGATTCGCCTCATGCAACACTCGCAACATCCGGATGATGAAAACACCTTTCGAATAGAGAAAAATCATTGGTATGCATGGCAAACCATTCCCTCCGATCTTGATGGAAATCGCATCTATTACTCTCCTGTTCATGTCACCAATTCGGCATTAAAAGGGGGCAATAAATCACATATTATGCTCGCCTTTACCAACGTACTTTATCTGGACGGCTCTCAAGATTTTCATGTCAACTTGAACGTGCTGCAGCGGTTCAAGGATATCCTGGTCGCCGATCTCTTGATGACCAATGCAACAATGCGAAGTATTGCCATCCTCAGTCGCATCGACTTTGCCTGGTTGCAACAGCACTGTCGGCATGTCCTCGATCAGTACCCTCCTAGCCTGTTCGGACCGGCGGCAGAAGGCGATGTCGCAACCTACCTGGATAGGGCCTTTCCTTACGTGCACTCGCGAGTAACGCTACCCCGCCGTCCTATGCTCGATAAATAGTCGTAGACTCGCACACGAAACACGGCCGCAAGATCTGAATCGCGCCAGTTTTTGTTATGCTCTGGGATGGCGGTAGGCGCAGGAGAACATGTGCTCGTCTGCGCCAGATATTGTGCGAGCGTGTTTCCTTGCTCGCGCTAGAATGCGAGCATGGTGTTGTAGCTACCATCCAACCTCAGGAGGGATCCCAACTTGAAACGTCCTTTTCGTATCGCTGTCACCGGTGCGGCCGGCAGCATCAGTAATTCACTATTGTTCCGTATTGCCTCTGGTGACATGTTCGGCAAGGATCAGCCGGTGATCCTGCAGCTCATCGAGCGACCCGAGGCCATGCAGGCTCTGAGCGGCGTTGCCATGGAGCTCGAGGACTGCGCCTTCCCGTTGTTGCTCGGAGTGCGCCTGCACGATAACGCGGAAGATGGTTTCCGCAATGTCAGCCACGCGCTTCTGGTCGGTGCCAAACCCCGTGGCAAGGGAATGGAGCGCAAGGATCTACTGGCCGAGAACGCCGAGATCTTCAGTCGTCAGGGCAAGGCCCTCAACGATTTCGCCAATCCGGACGTCAAGGTACTGGTGGTGGGCAATCCGGCGAATACCAACGCCATGATCGCCAGCCGCAACGCCCCGGATCTGTCGCCGGCGCAGTTCACCGCGATGAGCCGCCTGGATCACAACCGCGCCAAGGGCATTCTGGGCAACCATATCGGTGCCAACGCTCAGGACATCACCCATGTAGCCGTGTGGGGCAACCATAGCCCGACCCAGTATCCCGACGTCCGCAATGCCAAGGCGTTCGGTGAACCGGTGATGCCGACGCTGGACAAGAAATGGGTCGAGGAGACCTTCATCCCGCGGGTGCAAAAACGCGGTGGCGAGATCATCGAGGCACGCGGTCTATCCAGTGCGGCATCCGCCGCTCAAGGCGCCATCGATCACATGCGTGACTGGGAACTGGGTACCCGCGACGGTGATTTCGTCAGCATGGGCATTTTCTCCGATGGCAGCTATGGCATCGCCAAGGGGATTGTCTACTCCTTCCCGGTACGCTGTCGCTATGGACGCTACGAGATCGTGCAGGGTCTGTCCGTCGACGATGAAGCACGCAAGTACATGAAGGCAACGGAAGACGAGTTGCTCGAAGAGAAGTCCGCAATCGAGCACCTGCTGCCCAAGGAAACCGAAGAATCCAGTCACAATCTGGGTGTGACCCTGCGTTCCGGCGCCAAGCGCTACGCCGACCAGGACCCCTTGGACGATAGCGAGGCCAGCGCCCTGCGCACCGATCGCATCTGATTCATGTCGGCTCCTGTCCTTCCCGCTCCCCGGTGATCCACCGGGGAGCGATCAGGGTGCGCAGCATCCACCACAGCGCCCATAAAGCCGCCAAGGGCATTAGCAGCGTCTCGAGCAGATAGACCACCAGTAGTTGAACGAAGCGATCGACCATATCATCGGAAAACTGTCGCACGCTCAGCGTCATGTCCGAGGTGCGTTCGCGCAGATCATTCAGCCATCCCGTCAGGCCGTCATCCTCTTTCAAGGTATCGACATCCGCCTGCTGCAATTCCGCCGTGACCACGTTCAATACCTGCTGGGCCTGCTGCCGTCGCTCTTCCAGAAGGGCATCCGAGACGAACCCCACCCCGGTTATCATCAAGGGAAGCGCCAAACGCGCCACCACGAGTACGATCACGACACCACGAGCCAACAGCATCAAACGTCGGGACAATCCCGAAAACACCAGTGCCGACATCAACAACAGCGCGCTCAGACTCCCTAGCACCGTCACCGCAGCGCCCTCTCCCATCTCCAGCAGCACGCGCTGAATACCGATCGACGCCATGGCCACCACCATGACATCGGAATAGCGCTCCGCCATATCCTGCAACGGCTTGAATACCTGGCCGGGCTTGACCGCGACGCCGCCGATGAAGGGCAGGGTCAATTCGGCTTCGGCCGCCAAGGCAATACCGCGATCGATCAAACGTGCCGAGGCATAGGACGCCGCCGCCAGCGCCAGGGAACGGTCGAGGGTCATGACCGCCGAGATTTCCGTCGGCGACAGTGCTGGCCCGAGCACGCGCCGTTCGGCAAACCCGCTGACAGACGCCAGCAGCACTAGCCCCAGCAGTATCAGCATCCCCAGGCGCTTTCCCATATCACGCCGAGACAACGTTATTGTCGTGTCCGCCTCGTTTGGGCCTGCCGCTCGACCACGCTGTACCGCCGCCCAACTGGTGAAGGGCAGGAACAGGCTGAGCGAAAGCAGTACTATTTGCCATCCTTGCAAGGAAGGCTTGTGCCACCAACGCCAGGCAGCGCTCCCCCCTATCATCAGCCCCACCAGGATGCCGTAACTCAACGCTGGCCATTGAGAAACCCGTACGAACGCCCCTAGATAAGCGGCGTCGAACAACAACGCGATGACCATCCACAACGTCATCATCAGCCAGTCCTCTATGTTGCAAATAAATCGTCCAAGCCTGATGTGGACCTGTCGAGTACGCCTCCATGAGACACAGTCTTGATAAGTACAGTCATATCAGGTGACCTTGATCTCATCATCATGTTGCGTTCCCGAGGTTTACTTACCATGCTATAAAGCCAACACCCTAAGGAGACAAAAATGAATGATCGCGTCCTTTTGATTACCGGTGCCTCCACCGGCATTGGTGCCGCCACCGCTCGTGCCGCCCATCGAGCAGATTACAAACTGGTACTGGCAGCCCGTTCCACCGATAAACTGGACGCCCTGGCCCGGGAATTCGGCCCAGAAAAGACCTTGACCGTTGCCTGCGACGTCACCTCCATGGACGATCAACAAGCCATGGTCGACAAGGCCATGGAGCGCTTCGGACGCATCGATATCGTCTTCGCCAATGCCGGTCGGGGTGGTTCACCTGGGGGGTTTAGCGAGGCCGACCACGAAAGCTGGCGCGACATGCTGATGACCAACGTTTACGGTGTTGGTCTTACCATCCAGGCCACACTCCCGATGGTACGCAAGAATCAGGGCCATATACTGCTGACCGGCTCCGCTGCCGGACGCGCCACCATCCCCGGTTCAATGTACAGCGCCAGCAAATGGGCCGTTACCGGGATCGGGTACAACCTGCGCGAGGAGCTTCGCGGCAGCGGCGTACGCGTCACGTTGATCGAACCAGGCATGGTCGATACACCTTTCTTCGATCAGGCGCCGGAACATGCCCTGGAGGATCGTGACATTGCCAACGCGGTCATGTATGCCATCAATCAACCCCCCCATGTGGACGTCAACGAGATATTGATACGACCAACGCCACTTCAGGAATAACCATCTAGTCAAACGTTACAAAAAACATGCTTTGAACTCGCTTTTGAGACTAGCGAAATGCGCAAAAATTTCGCATGCTAAACCGGTCAGTGGTCAGGCATTGGAGCCTCATGAACGCGGTACGACAATTTAGCGGCAGCGCCTTTTCGGCAGCATCATCGAAGGGCAAGAGCCGCTTCGATACAAAAGGCGATTTAAGAGACGATGTCCGAGACATGGAAAAACGCTCTCGCTTGATGCGGGTTGTGACACGCCGCATCGCCTTTTCAGAGTTGGACAATCGGGAAATCGCCCGTCGCGCGGGCATTCCCTCCCAGCGCATCAGTGATCTCCTCGCCGGTCGCCTGGAACATTTCTCGGTAGACGAGCTACAGGCGCTCCGCGAAACCGTGGAGGATGAGACACCCAGCTCCTGACACGACGTCGGATTCGCTAGCACCTTCAGCCATTCTCTTATTCGGTGCCGTAAAATACGGCACCGAACAATTTCGTCCTTCAACACCCTTCAACCCGGACTCGTGGTTCATGTAGCACCGGCTGAAGACTGGCGCTTACTGGCCAGCCAATTCCCTCCCAGGAACACCGCGATGGTCGCCACACCGGCCACCTCGCTCAATAAATTGGGATAGAATACCGCCGCGGAAGCCAAGGCAATCAGCATCCGAGGAATCACCGAGATGCGCAGGAACAGATAGCCTTCCAAGGCTGCGGCAAAGGCCAGAAGCGCGGCAATCGCGATGATCACGTTCCAGATCACCACCGTCACCGGCCCACCCATGATGATTTCCGGATTGAACACCATGAATAGCGGGATCAGGTAGAGCCCTTTGGCAAACTTCCAGGCCTGGAAGCTAGTCTCCATGGGCTTGCTGCCGGCGATAGCGGCGCCGGCGAAACCGGCCAGAGCGATCGGTGGCGTCACGTTGGAGTCCTGGGAGTACCAGAACACCACCAGATGCGCGATCAGAAGCGGAATGCCGAACTCCGTGGAAAGTGCCGGCCCTACCAACACAATCAATACAATATAGCTCGCCGTGACGGGCAGGCCCATCCCCAGCACCAGGCTGGCCAACAGCACCATCACCAGGGCCAGCAGGATGTTGCCCCCGGAGAAGGCCATCATCATCGCCGAGAACTTGAGTCCCAGTCCGGTCAAGCCGACGATGCCGACGATGATACCTGCCACGGCACAGGCCATGCTCACCGCCACCGCATTGCGTGCACCCAGCTCCAATCCCTCGACTAGCCGCGTAAGGCCGGACTTGGCCACATCCTTCAAACCCGCGGCGGTCACCGGCTGCCCCTTCTTCGGCGCGATGAACAGATACCAGATCAAGAAGCGCAGCACCGCCACGGCAATGATGGTGAGAATGGCATAGTAGCCTACCCGCATTGGCGACATGTTCATGACCAGCAGATAGACCAGCATCCCCAGGGGTAGCAGGAAGTGCCAGCCATCGCGCATCACTTGGCCTAGCTGGGGTAATTCCGAGCGTGGCATTCCTTGCATGCCACGCTTCAAGGCGATGATGTGCACGAACAGATAAACCGTGGCGAAATACATTACCGCCGGCAATACACTCACCTTCACCACTTCCAGGTAAGGTACGCCGGTGTATTCGGCGATCAGGAAAGCGCCGGCCCCCATCAGGGGCGGCGTGATCTGGCCACCGGTGCTTGCCGCCGCCTCGATGCCTCCGGCCTGGGCCGGGCGATAACCCAGGCGTTTCATCAGGGGTATGGTGAAGGCGCCGGTGGTGACCACGTTGGCAATGGCGCTGCCGGAAATCGACCCCATGCCCGCCGAGGCCAGCACCGCCGCCTTGGCCGGACCGCCACGCTGGCGCCCGGTGGCGGCATAGGCCAGATCGATGAAGAAACGCCCGGCGCCGGTGCTTTCCAGAAAGGCGCCAAACAGCACGAAGATAAAGATATAGGTGGCCGCCACCCCCAAGGGCAGACCGAACAGCCCTTCTTGACCCAGATAGAGCTGGCCGACGATGCGATCCAGGCTATAGCCGCGATGCGCCATGATGCCCGGCATCCAGTCCGCCAACCAGGGCAGATCGCCCCGGGGGCCGGCAAAGGCATAGAGAATCGCCACCACGCCGATGATGGTCATGCCGAGTCCCACCGCTCGGCGGCTGGCCTCGAGCACCGTGACCACGGCAATGCAGCCGACGAGGATATCCGTCTGGTTCCAGAACCCGGCACGATCGATGATCGCGTCGAGATTGAAAGCCATGTAGAAACCGGTAATGAAGGCACCCGCCAGAAAGACACAATCGATGACCCAGCCGATCACGCCTCGGCGTCGCTGGGCGCCGAACACCGGGAACATCAGAAAGGCCAGGAACATGATCAGCGCGATATGAATGCTGCGCTGATAGAAGAGTCCGAGCGGTTCGATCCCCGCCGCATAGAGCTGGAACAGCGACAGCCCCACGCCTACCAAGGTAATCAACCACAGCACCATACGCGGCTGGACGGACTTGGGTGTGCCAGGATCGACAGAAGACTGCTCGGGTGTTGCGTTCATGGCATTCTCTTCAAGGAATCGGGTTGTTTGTTTGCAGGCGGACCGTGACAGGCTCCCCTGCCGCCAAGGCGCTCAAACTGATGATATTGCCGGCATGACAAAGCCTATGATTCACGGCCATGCTACCGACTCGTAATAGATAACCGTTACCGGGTACCGGCTCATCGATATGCTCGATCCAATAGCCACCTTCACCGTCGGACGTCTGCACTCCGCGACCCGGGATATGTCCAAGCCCCGCTGCAAAATCCGGTTGATGGCTGCGTTCCAACACCATTTTCCCCTGCCAATAGCGATAGCAGTCCGCCACTCGAATACCCGTCACGGAATGATTCCATACCAGACACCAGCGCTCACCGGGCTGAAGAGGAATATCGACCAGCCTGGTGTCCGAGGACGACACCACCTGTAACCGAGCAGGTACGTCGACCGCCCTGCCAGGAACGGATATCATCGACAACCCCAGCAGGAAAAGGGCGAGCATCGATGCTCGCCCTACTACTGCCAGTTTCTGGGTTCTGTTCGTTTCAGGCCACATTTCAGGGCTTAGGGACGCAGCTTGTCGGGAATCTCGGCGCCTGTTTCCTCATAGTAACGAATGGCACCAGGATGCAGCGGTACCGGGGTCGAATCGAGGCTAAACTCCACCGTGGTATCATTGGCCGCCGGATGGATGGCGATCAGCTCATCGGTCTTCTCGAACAGCACCTTGGTGACGTCATAGGCCAGATCGTCAGGCAGATCGGCATTGACGACCAGCACATTGGGAATGCTGATGGTCTGCACCGGCTCTTCCATGCCTTCATACAGGCCTTTCTTCAGTTCGTAGGCGGCAAACACCGGCTCGGCTTCCTTGGCCTTGGCAATCTCCTCATCGCTCAATCCCAGCAGGCGAATATCCCGGGTGGCGGCCAGGTTGAGAATCGAACTGGTCGGCGGCCCCACACTCCAGAAACCGGCGTCGATATCGCCATCGCGTAGCGCATCCGCGGTCTCGTTGAAATTCAACCGCAGGGTTTCCATATCGTCATAGGTCAGATCATTGGCGTTGAGCACCGCCTTGGCATTGAGTTCGGTGCCACTACCCGGCGCCCCCACGGAAACCCGTTTACCCTTGAGATCGGCAAGTGAGGTAATATCCGAATCCGCCATGGTCACAATCTGCACCGCATTCGGGTAGATCGACCCTAGCGCCCGGGTGGCTTCGACCTGTCGCCCTTCGAACGCCCCCTCCCCCTTGTAGGCCTGATAGGCGGTATCCGCCAACACCAGGGCGAAATCCGAATCCCCTCGATAGATCAAGCCCATGTTTTCCACCGAGGCTCCGGTGACCTCGGCCACCGCGCTATACCCCTCGAGATGCTTGTTGATCAGCTCGGCCAAACCGCCCCCATAGGGATAGTAGACACCCCCGGTGCCACCGGTGGCAATGGAGAGACGTTGCTGAGCAATGCTGGTGGGGGCAGCAATGATAAGCGAGGCTGCGAGTGCAGCAGTGAGAAGACGCATGGATTTCTCCTTGGATGATTGTTGTTGATAATGCGTAGCTAAAAACTAGCACGACCGACAACTTGCCTGCCAGGCGGATTGGCAACTTAACCGCTTCTCTTTGGTAGGATTTCAAGGAATCAGGCGTGCCTGTGACGAGACCGTTCAGTTCCGTTTCCGGCTAGTCATTGCCGTGAGAGGGCTTACACTGGGCCTATCGTCATGCCACTGGACATGCACAGGTGCTTAACAGAGAGACATGTCACCAGGCTCGCCTGGCCCGGGATGCCCGCTTCGATGGTCAGTTCTTCACCGCGGTCAAGACTACCGGCATCTATTGCCGACCGGTATGCCCGGCCACGCCGCCCCAGGAACACAATGTGGCTTATTTCGCCAGCGCTGTAGAAGCCGCCGAGGCCGGTTATCGACCTTGCCTGCGCTGCCGACCGGACAGCGCCCCGGGTTCACCGGCCTGGAAAGGTGTAGACACCACCTTGGAGCGGGCGTTGCGGCTGATCAATCAGGGCGCACTGCAACACGGCAGCCTGATCGAACTCAGTGAGCGCCTGGGCATTGGTGAGCGCTATCTGCGTCAGCTATTTCACAAACGCTTCGGTGTCGCACCGAAAACCTACGCCCTCTATCAGCAATGCCTGTTCGCCAAGCAGCTATTGCATCAAACCCGTCTGCCGATCACGGAGGTGGCTTACGCAAGCGGTTTTCGCAGCTTGCGGCGCTTCAACGACTGCTTCAAGAGTCGCATGGGGCTCAATCCCAGCCAATTGCGGCACTATGCAAGCCCTGACAACAATGAACTGGTGCTGCAACTCATCTATCGTCCGCCGTTTGCCTGGGAGCGTTTGCGTCACTTCCTGGCCCGGCGCCTGATCGAGGGCCAGGAATGGCTGGGCGATGACTTCTACGGCCGCACCTTCGTTTGGAGCGGTGCCAAAGGGCATTTTACGGCGACCCACGATCCGCAGCAGCACTGTTTCAGAGTGGCGCTGACAATCGATGACGTCTCCGTCCTGCAAGCCGTGGTCGGCAACATTCGCCGCCTGCTCGATCTGGATGCGGACACCCGAGCCATCGAAGATCACCTGAATGTAGCAGTCCCTGGATTACCCTTGGTTGCAGGACTGCGTTTACCCGGCATCTGGGATCTGTTCGAGGCCGGTGTGCGAGCCATCCTGGGTCAGCAGATCTCCGAACTTGCCGCGCGCCATCTGGTCCAGAATCTGGTCGATGCGCTTGGCGAACCTCTGGAAGACCAGCGACGCTGCTTCCCAACCCCGGCCAGCATCGCCGCCAGCGATCTGACTTTTCTCAAGATGATCGCAGCCCGCCGCGATACCCTGCGTCGTTATGCCGAATGGTATCGAGACAGCGAAGCACCTCAAGATGCGGAGCAATGGCTGACGCTGAAAGGCATCGGTCGCTGGACCGTGGATTACGCACGAATGCGCGGCATCAGCCATCCGGACATCTGGCTGAGTGGCGACCTGGTGGTAAAGAAGAAGTTACATGCCCTGGAAGACGCCGACCCACATCGGGCCGCCCCCTGGCGCAGCTATCTCACCCTGCAACTGTGGAATCACTGACATGTACATCGACTACCTGACCACCCCCGAAGGCTCACCGCTGGGCTTCCTGCAAATCAAAGCCACTGAGGCGGGCATCACCCACATCGACTTCGTGGATGAGTGCTTTGAGCCGGTCAAGCCCCACCCGCTGATCGACGACTGCAAGACTCAGCTCGAGGAGTATTTTCAGGGCCGACGCCAAACCTTCGATGTGCCGCTGGCTCCTCAGGGTACGGAGTTCCAGCAGCGCGTATGGAGGCAGCTGCGAGCCATTGCGTTCGGGGAAACCTGCAGCTACGCGGCGATCTCCCGAAAGATAGGCAGCCCCAAGAGCCACCGCGCCGTGGGTGCTGCCAATGGCCGTAACCCCTTGTCGATCATCGTGCCCTGCCATCGAGTGATCGGCAGCAATGGCCAGCTGACCGGCTATGCCGGCGGGCTAGAGCGGAAGAAGTGGCTGCTACAACATGAACAATCGCATCTGGAGTATGCATTACAGCCTTGAGCAGCACTTGTGCATTTAGGTTATTGACTAATTACTTTCCTAACGGTACTTGACCGATATCAAGACCCCTCTTGGCTCGCAGATTCATACTGACTCCATAACATTCTGACCTCGCTCTTTGCAGCGATCCTTCAATCCTTGGAGGCGTTATGGATCCTATTCGCCGCTCTCTTCTCGGCCAGCTTGCAAAGCTTACGGCCGGAGCTGCCCTGGTGCCGCTGTCCAGCGTGGCCAGTGCCGGCATCAACGACCAGCCGCCGCGTCGCGGTGGCGACCCGGAAAAGCGCTACGGCATGCTCATCGATCTACGCCGCTGCATCGGCTGCCAAGCCTGTACCGTGTCCTGTCATATCGAGAATGCCGCGCCGCTGGGCAATTTCCGCACCGTGGTCTCCCAATTTGAGGTCGAGCACGAAGAGACCGGGGAGCTTGCCACCTTCATGCTGCCAAGACTCTGCAATCACTGCGAGAACCCGCCCTGCGTGCCGGTCTGCCCGGTGCAGGCCACCTTCCAGCGCCAGGACGGCATCGTGGTGGTGGACAGCGATCGCTGTGTGGGCTGCGCCTATTGCGTCAACGCCTGCCCTTATGACGCTCGCTTCATCAACCCGCGCACCCAGACCGCAGACAAGTGCACCTTCTGCGCCCACCGTCTGGAAGCCAATCTGCTGCCCGCCTGTGTCGAATCCTGTGTCGGCGGTGCTCGCATCATCGGCGACATGCGCGATCCACAAAGCGAAATTAGCCAGCTGATCGAGCAACATCGGGACGAGCTGATGGTGCTCAAACCGGAAAAGAACACCCTGCCCCAGGTCTTCTATCTGGGCATGGACGAGCGTTTCACCACCCGCCCGGACGGCATCAAGCCGGCCATCTGGGATGTCGCCAACCAGAACGGCAAGGAGATCGGTTATGAATTCGATGGCCATTGAAATGCTGGTTCCGCGCTACGGGATCGCCTGGTATCCCTGGGCGGTGCAGTATTTCTTCCTGATCGCGCTGTCCTACGCCACCTTATGGCTGGCGGTCCCGGGGCTCATCTTCGGCAAGAAGGCGTGGATGCCCACCGCCCGCATCGCCATGCTGGCCTGTGTCAGCACCACCCTGGTAGGACCGGTTGCCCTGCTCGCCGACCTGCACCAGCCGCTGCGTTTCTGGCACTTCTACGGTTACCCTGCCCCCTGGTCCTGGATGTCCCTTGGCAGCTTTATTCTGCCGCTGTATCTCGGCGCCGTGGTCGTGCTGGCCTGGATGAGCTGGCGTCCGGCGCTCAAGGCGCGCAGTCAGCATGACGATGGCTGGTTCTCCAAGGTCGCCGGTTGGCTCTCCTGGGGTCACTGGGAAATTCCGCGTCCGCTGATGGTATTGGTGGGACTGGGTGCCTTGGCGCTTTCTCTTGGCATCATGGTGTATACCGGTGCCGAAGTGGCTATCGTTCGCGCCCGCCCGCTGTGGCATACCTACTGGCTACCGTTTGCCTTCGTCGCCACCGGCTTCATCGGCGCCTGTGGCCTTGTAATGCTGCTCAACCGCATCAGCCAGGTACGCGATGTTGTAATCAATCGTCAGATGTTCAGCGTCATGATTGGCGCCTGCATTGCCATGGGCTTTGTCGCATTGACCTGGTTCCTGGACGGCGTCAATGCGGTGGATGGCTCCGTCGCCATTGCCCTGGACTCCATCAAGGACAGCACGCAGTGGCGCAATACCGCGCTGTGGGGCGGCATTGCCGGCATCGCTTTGTTCGTCATTGCCATCGTCCTGCGACTGCGCGAGCGGCTGTGGGGCTGGGGCTGGCTGGTCGGGCTACTGGCCCTGCACGTGGCCTGGATGTTCCGCTGGGTCGTGTTGATGGATGTACAGACCGTGGCGCGAAACAGTGCCGGCTACCACAACTACGACATGGCCTTCGGCTCCTACGGCCTGATGGGCATTCTCGGCACCTTCGGGCTCTGGATCGCCGCCATTCTGCTCATCGATCTGTTCATCCCCTGGCGCGGCAACGACGCCCGGGCGATCACCGACAAATCATCTTCTGACATATCGACAGGAGCGCCTAGCCATGGATAAGTCACGTCGTCGTCTTTTAAAGGGCGCTGTCGCCGCTGGCGGCGCCGCCACCTTCGCCGTCGGCTATTCCGGCCCGCTGATCAAGATGGGCAAGGGCGTCACCGGCAGTGCCGGAGAAACCCCCAAGCACAACATCTATGGCAACGCCCTGGCGCCGGAGTATCACGTCGATGCCAAGAGCGGCGAGTTGACGCTGAATCCGGATCAGCGCACCGCCTTCACCATCTGCTACGGCTGCACCACCAAGTGCGGCGTGCGGGTCCGGGTGGACAACAACACCGACGAGGTGCTGCGGGTCATCGGCAACCCCTATCACCCCCTCTCCTCCGAGCCGCACCTGCCCATGAAGACCCCGGTCGCGGAGGCGCTCAGAAGCGTCAGCGGCTATCAAGGGCAGGGGCTGGCCGGGCGTTCTACCGCCTGCGCCCGGGGCAACGCCATGATGGCCCAGATCACCAGCCCCCATCGCATCACCGACTGCCTGAAGCGGGTTGGCGAGCGCGGCAGCCATCGCTGGGAAAAGATTTCCTTCGAGGAATTGATCGAGGAGGTCTGCGAAGGCGGCGATCTGTTCGGCGAGGGCCAAGTGGACGGGCTACGCGCCATTCACAATCATGACGAGCTGATCGATCCGGACAATCCGGAATACGGCCCCAAGGCCAATCAGCTATTGATGATGGAGGCCACGGACTACGGCCGCTCCGCACTTTTGAAGCGCTTCGGCAACAACGCCTTCGGCACGCGCAACTACGGCCACCACGGCTCCTATTGCGGCCTGGCATTCCGCATGGGCTCCGGCGCCATGATGGACGACCTGGCCAAGAACGCCCACACCAAGCCGGACTACGCCAACGCCAAGTTCGCGCTGTTCATCGGCACCGCCCCCAGCCAGGCGGGCAATCCCTTCAAGCGTCAGGGCCGCATGCTCGCGGAAGCACGCTCTCTGGGCAATCTGGATTACATCGTCATCGATCCGGCGCTGAATGCCACCGCCTCTCACGCTTCCGTAGAGCGCAGCCGCTGGATTCCCATTCGTCCGAGTAGCGACAACGCCCTGGCCATGGCGCTGGTGCAGTGGCTGCTCGACCATGAGGCCTACGCCGCGGACTATCTGGCCATTCCAACCCAGCAGGCCGCGGAGAGCGCCGGCGAGCTGGGCTACACCAACGCCACGCATCTGGTGATCGAAGATGAGAATCACCCTCGGGTCGGTCACTTCCTGCGCCGCTCGGATATTGGTGACGCCGAAGCGGACAGCGATGACGACGAGCTGCTGGTCGTCGATACCAACGGTCAGCTCTTGCCCGCCTCCAAGGTGTCCAAGGCCGCCCTGTTCGTCGAGCGCGAGGTCGAGACCCCGGAAGGTCCGGTACAGGTCAAGAGCAGCCTAACCAAGCTCAAGGACGCCGCCAACGAGCACACTCTCAAGGAGTATGCGGATTACTGCGGCATTGCCGAGAGCCAGATAAAGCATATCGCCGAGCGTTTTGCCGCCTATGGTCGCGATGCCGTCGTCGACTGCCACGGTGGCATGATGTCCGGCAGCGGCTTCTACGCCGCCTACGGCATCCAGATGCTCAACCTGCTGGCGGGCAACATGAACCGTCAGGGCGGCGCGGCCTTGGGGGCAGGCAAGTTCAATGGCATGGCGGATGGCCCGCGCTACGATCTGGAAAGCTTTCCGGACATGCGCAAGCCCCAGGGCGTGTTCGTCTCCCGTTCGCGCTTCGCCTACGAGAAGACCTCGGAATACAAGCGCAAGGTGGCGGCGGGCGAAAATCCCTACCCGGCCAAGGCGCCCTGGCGCTCCCTGGCGCCGCCGATCCTGACTGAGCAGCTAGCATCCGCCTTGGACGGCTATCCGTACCCGCTCAAGGCGGTGATCGGCTGCATGGCCAACCCCTTCTATGGCCAGGCCGGACTACCGGGGCTGATCACCGAGAAGTTCAAGAACCCCAGGAACCTGGGCCTGTATGTGGCCATCGACGGCTTCATCAACGAAACCAACCAGTATGCAGACTACATCGTGCCGGACTCGGTGATGTATGAAGTCTGGGGGTTCACCGGTGCCTGGAGCGGTGTCGTCAGCAAGATGACCACCGCCTGCTGGCCCGTGGTGGAGCCACGCCAGCAGAAGACCGAGGACGGCGAACCGGTCAGCATGGACAGCTTCTTCATCGCCGTGGCCAAGCGTCTGGGTCTGCCGGGATTCGGTGACAACGCCATTCCCGGCGCCGATGGCAAGGTCTATCCACTCAACCGCGCCGAGGACTTCTACCTGCGCGCCGCCGCCAACGTTGCCTTCATGAACCAGCCACTCCCGGCGGCGGATGAAAGCGACATCCAGCACGGTGGCATCGCGCCCCTGCTGCCGAAGATCGAGCAGACCCTGCCCGCGGAGGAACGCGGCCCCGTGGCCTATCTCTATGCCCGGGGCGGGCGTTTCGAGGATCACAGTGACGCCTACCTGGGCGAGGACAAGCTCAAGAATGCCTGGACCAAGCCGCTTTGCGTCTACAACGCGCAGGTGGGCACCGCCATCGACAGCCAGACCGGCAACCGCCTGAGCGGCACGCCACGCTATCAAGAGCCGCAGATGAGCGATGGCCGCATGATGCGGGAGGTGTTCAGCGAAAAGGACTGGCCGCTGCTGGCCTTTTCTTACAAGTCCAACATCATGAACTCCTACGCCATCGGGCTTGAACGGCTACGCATGATCAAGCCCTACAATCCGGTGCTGATGCATACTGATGACGCCCGGGATCGCGGTATCTCCCATGGCGACACCGTGCGCCTCAAGAGTCCTGGCGGCGAGGCCATCGGGCTTGCCCTGGTCACGGATGGCGTCATGAAAGGCTCACTCGGTATCGAGCATAGCTACGGCCACACCGAACTTGGCGGCAGCGATCATGTGATCGACGGAGAGACGATGGAAGGCGTGGAATGGGTGCGCGCCGGCGTCAACATCAACGATCTCGGCTTTGCCGATCCCACCCGCAAGGTGATGGGTACCTGGCTCGAAGGGGTCAGTGGCGCCAGTATTCGCCAGGGGCTGCCGATCGAGGTCAGTCGTATCGCGGAAGAGGCATAAGATGTTTTGAAGTAGCTTCAAGGCGGCCCAAGGGTCGCCTTTTGGTTTGTCTGGCTTTGCAATTTTCGGGCTTTCGCAAATTTGCCATACTAGCGCCATCCAAACGATCAATGACCTCAGCCCTATGCCGCATCTAGTGACTCACCGCCCGCGGGTTTCCAACCTGAAATCCTCTAATCCAAAAAGCACCTCACACAAGCTCTGGGAGACGATCAACGCCTTCAGCTACAAGCTGGGGGGATTGGCTTTCGTCTTCGGTAGCGTCTTTTTCTTTCCGGCACTCTCGCAGTATCTGGTCATCGGCGACTGGCTGTTCTTTGCCGGCTCGCTGCTTTATCTGCTGGTGACGGGCCATGATCTGCTCGAGGTGCTCAAATATTGGCGCATGCACAGCACACGGACCTTCGCCGATCATATCGAGTACATAGCGGCCTGGTCCTATGTACTTGGCTCGATACTGTTCACGGTGGGCAGCCTATGCTTTCTTCCCTCCCTGGAAGCCGTCGCGCTTGGCAGCTGGTGCTTCATCATTGGCTCGGTGCTGTTCGTGATCGGCGGCTTCGCGAACCTGCTGCAGGTAGTCGAGGCGCCGTCGATGATCTACATGCAGCTGTTCAACGTCACCGTGGCCCAGTTTATCCTGGGTTCGGGATTGTTCACGATCGCCTCGATTCCTTATCTCTGGCAACTCGACGCCGCCGCAGAGCGGCAAGTGACAACCCTTGCAGCGTCATCGTTTCTGTTCGCCAGCATGCTGTTCTTCGTCGGCGGCGTATGCATTTACTACCGCAAGCTGGTGGAGAAAAAGCTCGAGGCTTTCTGCCATGCTAACGGACTAGGCACAATGTTCATCAGTGCACTGCGCAAAGAGGACGATGTGGCAAGTCGCGAAAATTCGTCATCACGCTAGGTTTCCACGTTTACGCTCGTTCATGAACGACCGCCGCGCCGAAACCCTGCCTGTATGGGCTTCAGCATGAAGGCGATGCCGTCAGGGTCCATGTCCTGCGGATCGAAATAGCCATCCAGCGACTCGAGCAGCATCTGGCCATGCTCGTCATCCTGCCCCGCGACTGCTGCCTTGAGTGCCTCGAAGCCGGGAAGACCGCCAATATCCTCCGGCGGGCAGGCCATGGCGCCACCCAGCAGACGCGGGCAGGGATTGGTCTCGGGCAACCCGCTTTCCTCCACCAGGATGCGATGCTCCCAGCCATCACCGAAATCGTAAAGATAACGCAACTCACTGTCGGCGAGTCGCGGTAGAAAGGTGTTCAACTTGGCATTGCGCGCCAGCGCAATATCACGATCCGCGAAGTCGTCCGGCTCACCGTAATAGCGGCCATTACACTCGAACTCGTACAGATGGCAGTCATGCCAGCCCATGACAGCCTGGATCACCTCATGCAGACGATGCAGGTTGATCTGCTGCGGCACCAACAGGCTGCGCCAGACCAAAGGCTGGGTATCAAGCAATTCAATACGTAAACGCGTATCAGGCATGATCCCTCCTTCGCCTATCATCGAGTGCATATCAATCTGCTTGTCAGTCTTGTACTAGTCACTTACCTACACTCGACGAATCGGACCAGGGTATTGCGCCACCAGATCATCCATCGTCAGCAGCAAAAAGCCTTCGAATTCCGCCTGGGCGACAAGAATCCGATCGAATGGATCCTTGTGGATGGGCGGCAAGTGAGCAATCGCAAGTGTATGTTGAGACGCGATCGGCAGCTCTCGGTAACCATTCTCTATAAGGTTACGACGAAGCAGATGGGCATCCACGTTAAAATCCGGGCGCTGCAATCCATTCTTTATAACGATTTCCCAAACGCTGGCGGCGCTAAAGTACAGGCTGTTATCGCGATCCTCCACAAGCTCCAGCGCCTCGACAGACAATCGCTGCGGCTCTCCCGCCGCCCAGAGGAGAATATGCGTATCGAGAAGGAGGTTCACACTAGCCTCCAAACAGTTCGGAAATGTCTTGCTCACCCATACGATCGAAGTCTTCAGGCACCTTGAACTCCCCTTTCAAGAAGCCCAGCCGGCGCTCCTTACCCGGTTCGGGACTATCGATGGCGGTGACACGGGCCAGTGGCTTACCCGCTTTTGCAATAATGAAGGGCTCCCCTTTCGCGGCCTTTTCCACGAGCTGCGAAAGACGGGTTTTGGCGTCATGCATGTTGACGATTTCCATGATCAGCTTCCTATAACTGGTAAAGCTTAGTCCATAGAACTTAGTTTGATCTGAACTGTATTCTGCTGGCTTCCTTTCTGCAAATCCAGCTCAACGCCAGGCTGCAGCGGACAATGCCATCGCAAGCACTGGCGGGAAGCAGAATCCATCAACCGGCACTGCGTGAAAACAGTCGACCACTCAAACGCCCGCTGCCCACCAGCATCCCCAGCGTGATCAGCCCGGCGGCCAGCGCCAGCAGCGGGGTTGCCTCGGCGTATCCGGTCAGGATCAACACCACCGTAGACAACAGCGGCGTGAAATAGGCCAGCAGTCCCAACAGACGCAGGTCGCCATGCTTGACGCCCACATCCCAGGTGAAGAAGGCGCTGCCCACCGGCCCCAGGCCTAAACCAAGCACCCCGAGCCAGCCGAGGCCTTGCGGCAGGCGCGTCGGCTCGAAGAACCAATGGCAGAGCGCCGCGAGCAGCGCCGTAACCAAACAAAAGCCGCCTACCGCTGCGGTGGGCACACTGCGGGTCGCCCTTGAAAGCACCGAATAGCCGCTCCATACGAAGGCACAGGCAAACGCCGCCGCATAACCCAGCGTATTGCCCCCGACATTCACGTCGCCGCCCACCAGCAAGGCCGCCCCGCTGAAGCCCAGGAGGCTGCCGATCACATGAATGAGGCGCAGCCGTTCACCGGGCAGCAGCGCCACGAAGATCACGATCAACAGCGGCCATAGATAGCTGATCAGCCCGGCATTGGCCGGCGGCGCATTCTGCTGGGCGATGAAATAGAGCGCGTGGTAGCCGAACAACCCACCGACGCCCAGCGCCCATATCGCAGGCGGCTGCTTGAAGGATGCGAATAGCGATTCGCCACGCAGGCTCAACCAGGCTGCAAAACAGATAAAGGCGATGCCGAAGGCCAGCGCGGTAAGCAGAAATGGCGGCACCGGCCCGGCCAGTTGGGTCAGCGCTGCCAGCAGCGCCCAGTTGAGCACCGTGGTAGCACCGATGGCGGTAGCACGATTGTCGGGGATGGATTGCGTCATGATTCTCGCCAACAGAGGGACTGCTGCAGAGCCTGCCGCTAGTCGACGGTCATGACTTGTAGAATCCTGACCAATGGATCGTTATTCCATGAGTCGAAGGATGCCGCGCCAATCGCGGGGCGAACAACCGTGCTGCTGCCGGAAGCTGCGCGAGAAGTGCGCCGCGTCTGCAAAACCGCAAGCCAATGCGATCTCGGTCAAGGAACCCTTGGTTTCACGCATTAGATGGCGGGCACGCTCAAGACGCCGAGCGATCAGCCAGTTATGCGGCGTCTGTCCGGTCAGAGCGCGAAACTGCCGCGCGAACACCGCCTCGGCAAGATGACAACAGGCAGCCATCTCGTTGACACGCCAGGGATGGGCTAAATCTGCCTTGATGGCCGATAGCAACCGGATCAGTCTCAGGCGCGGTGCCATCACTTTGGCACCAGTATCGGCCAAGGCTTCATGCAGCCAACTCAGCAACTCAGTGGAACCGGCAGTGGTGAGTCTCGGGCCGTTTGCGACTAATGCCGGGGCCAGTCGGCGTGGCATATGGTTCGTCGCTATATCCAGCTCCAGTGACTCACACCAGGTGACCGGCAGATCCAGCGTCAGGCAATCGTTATCACGCAATGCCAAATAATGGTGTTGCTCACCGGCAGCGATGGGTACCAGCACACCGGCCGTCACTCGCGAACCACGGCCATCGGTCTCGAGCTCAACGTTACCGCTCAGCCCTAGCAACAGCTGATGAAAGTCGTGACGATCGGTGAGCACCCGGTCCGGATAGGCACGCACTTCAACGACGGGCCGTGAGGCAATCATGACGATTTCACATCGAGCGGCTGATGAATGATCGCACCGCGTA
Source organism: Halomonas sp. GXIMD04776 (assembly GCF_049808615.1). Classification (NCBI taxonomy): domain Bacteria; kingdom Pseudomonadati; phylum Pseudomonadota; class Gammaproteobacteria; order Oceanospirillales; family Halomonadaceae; genus Halomonas; species Halomonas sp. GXIMD04776. Next base: position 41,550 of record NZ_JBNCAN010000011.1, read on the forward strand.
AGCCGCGTTCATCCGCCCATAATTTGCCGAGGGTAATCGGCAGCTTGAAACGACGCCGACCGCCACCGCCGGGATTGAACAGCAGCCGACCGCCCCGCCATTCGTTACGGGGTTTGTGGGAATGGCCGTGCAGCACCGCATCGCAGGGCGTGCTCGCATCTAAATCGGCGATGTCATGCACCAGATGCAGCCGCCAGCCGTTGACCTCCAGATTCTGGACCCAGGGGATATCTTCGGCCCACTCTTGCGTATCGATATTCCCCCGCACGATGTAGAGTGGCGCCAACTCGGCAAGCCGTTCGAGGATGAACGGCTTGCCCACATCGCCCAGGTGCAGAATCAACGCGCAATCCTGGAGCAGGATGAGCGCTTCGTCGCGTAGCGTGCCGTGGGTATCGGCGATCACGCCAATCGGCGAATCGCTTTCAAACCGTGGCATGTCCTGTAACATCACGCGCTCCCGGGCTTTTATTACCTGCCACACAAGAAATAACCGAGCGAAATAAGCGGGCGTCGCTACGTCGCAAGGCGCGCGGCGCACAGAAAACGAGACATAACGGGGTGTTAGGCAAGTTTTCGATCGGACTGGCGCACCAGCACCGCGCAACACAGCGATTCGTTCGCGCAGGTATTTATTATACCGGCAGATCGGTGACCGCCCCCGTCGACGCCGAACTCACCGTCCGCGCATACTTGGCCAGCACACCCCGGGTATAGCGCGGTGCGGGTTGTTTCCAGTTGGCGCGACGACGCTCGAATTCCTGATCGTCGATATGCACGTCGATGGTATCCGCTTCGGCGTCGATGGTGATCTCGTCGCCATCCTCCACCAGCGCCAGTGGCCCGCCCTCGAAGGCCTCCGGTGACACATGCCCGACCACGAAGCCGTGACTGCCGCCGGAGAATCGTCCGTCGGTGATCAAGGCCACATCGTTGCCCAAGCCCTGACCCATGATCGCCGAGGTCGGGGTGAGCATTTCGCGCATGCCCGGGCCGCCCTTGGGGCCTTCGTAGCGAATCACCACCACATCGCCGGCCACCACGTCGCCGGCGTTGATGCGCGCCTGGGCCTCCTCCTCGGAGCCGAACACCTTGGCTCGGCCGGAAAAGCGCGTGCCCTCCTTACCGGTGATCTTGGCCACCGCACCCTCTGGCGCCAGGTTGCCGTAGAGAATACGCAGATGGCTCTCGCTCTTGATCGGCTTGTCCAGCGGCTGGATGATCTGCTGATCGCTCGGATAAGGGGCGACATCCGCCAGGTTCTCGGCCAGCGTCTTGCCGGTGACGGTCATGCATTCACCGTGCAGAAGGCCCGCATCGAGCAGCATCTTCATCAACGGCTGGATGCCGCCGATGGCGACCAGCTCACTCATCATGTAATGACCGCTGGGGCGCAGATCCGCCACTACCGGCACGCGCCGGCCGATACGGGTGAAATCGTCCAGCGTCAGCTCGACGCCGATGGCGTTGGCCATGGCGATCAGGTGCAGCACCGCATTGGTGGAGCCTCCGAGGGAAATCACCACGGTGATGGCATTCTCGAAGGCTTCGCGGGTCATGATGTCGCTGGGCTTCAGATCACGATCGAGCAGTTCGAGCACGGCGGCGCCAGCGGCACGGCAATCGTCTCGCTTGTTCTGGGATACCGCATTCTGGGCCGAGCTATTGGGCAGGCTCATGCCCAATGCCTCGATGGCGGACGCCATGGTGTTGGCGGTATACATGCCGCCGCAGGAGCCAGGCCCGGGAACCGCCGTCTCCTCGATCTGCTTGAGTTCGATCAGTTCCATATCGCCCTTGGCATGCGCGCCCATGGCCTCGAACACCGAGACCAGATCGGTATGGTTCGCCCCGGGCAGGATGGTGCCGCCGTAGACGAACACGCTGGGCCGGTCGAGCCGCGCCAGTCCGATCAGGCAGCCCGGCATGTTCTTGTCGCAGCCGCCGATGGCCACCACCCCATCGAAGCCCTCGCAGCCGGCCACGGTCTCGATGGAGTCGGCGATCACTTCCCGGGAGACCAGGGAATACTTCATGCCCTCGGTGCCGTTGGCGATGCCATCCGAGATGGTAATGGTGTTGAAGATCACCCCCTTGCCGCCGGCACTATCGGCACCCTGGCGCGCATCCTCGGCCAGTTCGTTGATGTGGCTGTTGCAGGGCGTGACCTGGCTCCAGGTAGAGGCGATACCCACCTGGGGCTTGGTGAAATCCTCATCGCTGAAGCCCACCGCGCGCAGCATGGATCGGCTGGCGGACTTGCCAATGCCATCGACGACTTGACTGGAATAACGACGACGCTTGTCCTGCTGTTGCTCGCTCATGGCCCGGGCTCCGCGGTGGCATGTGTTTGTGGGCATCGATTTTGGAAGCAAGCGCCAACGGTTGCAACATCCGGCGATACAATGGTGAACCGGATGGTTACCAAGCGCGAGGGAAAAGGCTGCGCATGAAGTTACAGAGTGCCGAGCGAGGACCATAGACGAGAGTCAAATATCGATCAGCTTCTTCGAGTTGCTCATTCAGCAGCCGACGCACTTCCTCGGCCCCAAGCAGGTTGACCAGTGTGGCCTTGTCGCGATCCTGGTAAGCATCCTTGCCGTGAACCGCACTGCAATCACCGAGGTCATCGCATAACTGATAGGCTTGTCCCAGCGCCAGGGCAAAACGCTCCAGCGCATCGGTCGCGGCCTGATCGGTCCCGGCGGCTAGTGTTGCCATACGCAAGCTAACCTGGAAGAGCACACCGGTCTTGTGTCTGTTGGTGATCATGACGTCTGTCACGGATCGGGGTCTGTGTGCTTCATGAAGATCTTCGTACTGTCCTCTCACTAGCCCTTGGGCGCCTATCGCTTGGCTCAGATGACCGATCATCATCGTGCGTTGCTCGGCGGAGAGCCCTGGTGCTTCGGATACCACCCCGAAAGCTCGGCTCAGCAAGGCCACCACCGTCAGCATGGCCACGTCCTCCCCATGCTGACGATGCACCGTCGGGCGTCCGCGACGCATACTGGCGTTGTCCATGCAAGGAAGGTCATCCAAGATCAGCGAGGCGGTATGAATCATCTCCACCGAGGCACCCAAATCAAGCAGCATCGGCGCAGGACAACCCAGTTCTCGGGCGGCAAGCACCAGCAATAGAGGCCGCACCCGTTTACCCGATACCAGTAGGCTAGTACGCATGGCTTGGCTAACCGGATCGTCGCTACCTTGTGTATCCGAAAGCAGCTCCTCCAAGCGCCTCTCGAAAGCCTGTTGAATCGCGGCAAGGCTCTCGGATTCGGCACTATCGAAAGCAGGATCGGTAAAGGATGAACCCATTGGGGACGCTCCTGGATTTGTTCTTGATGATCGACCCGTACAATTCTTGCACAACTTCATGCGCTACCCTATACAATGGAGTTCTAGCCCATGCTCTTTGGCAAGGAGAAAACATGAACGGCGAAGGCCTGGTCGAGCGCAAGAACGATCATCTCACTATCGTGCTAGACGCTCAGCGTGCGACCGCGCCTACCTCCTCGGGGTTTGCCGCCTATCGCTTCGAGCATTGCGCCTTGCCGCAACTTAATCTCGACGATGTCGATCTGCGCACACAGTTTCTGGGTAAATGGTTGAACGCGCCGTTTTTGATCAGTTCCATGACCGGTGGCGCGGCAAGGGCTCGAGAGATCAACCAGCATCTGGCGCAAGCCGCCCAGGCCTTGGGAATCGCTCTAGCCGTCGGCTCTCAACGGGTCGCCTTGCAGACTCATAATGATCATGGCCTGACCCGCGAGCTGCGACGTTTCGCACCGGACATTCCGTTACTTGGCAATATCGGTGCCGCCCAGCTCCGGGAGGCCCAGGGCATCGACTGGACACGTCGCGCTGTGGACATGATCGATGCGGACGCCCTCATCGTGCATCTCAACCCCCTGCAGGAAGCCGTACAAGTCGGAGGCGATCGTGACTGGCGTGATGTTCGTCAGGCCATTGGCGTACTTGTACGAGCCCTCGAGGTACCGGTGATGATCAAGGAGGTCGGCGCGGGCATTTCGCCCCAGGTTGCCCGGGCACTGATAGAAGAAGGTGTGGCGGTCATCGATGTGGCGGGCGCCGGCGGCACCAGTTGGGCGGCGGTGGAAGCCGAACGGGCCTCTAGCGAGGCACAGCAGCGCATTGCCATGGCTTTTGCCGGCTGGGGCATCCCTACGGCGCAGGCCATTCAGGCAGTACGATGCGAGCTGCCGGATACGCCTCTGATCGCCTCCGGCGGTATCCGCGACGGTGTCGATGCGGCCAAGGCAATTCGTTTAGGCGCCGATCTCGTGGGCCAGGCCGCGGCGGTGCTTGCAAGTGCCACCCAGTCGAGCGAGGCCGTGATCGAGCATTTCGAGATACTCATTCAGCAACTGCGCATCGCCTGTTTTTGTACCGGCAGCGCCGATCTGAACGCACTGCGCCAGGCAACGCTACTGAATGAAAACGGCGCTGCCCTGCCGTGAGTTCATGGCTAGACTCAAGCATCCCGACCCACAGGACACGCCCTGCATGGCACAGCACCCTTACGATCTGATTCTGGCTGGTGGCGGTCTGGCCAATGGACTGATCGCTTTGCGGTTGAAGCGCGATCGCCCCGAGCTTCGCGTGCTGGTGCTGGAGCAGGAGAGCCGCCCCGGTGGCAACCATACCTGGTCATTTCATGACAGCGACTTGAACACCGAGCAACACGCCTGGCTGGCACCCCTGATAGAGTGCCGCTGGCCACGCCATCGGGTAATCTTTCCAGATCGCGAGCGGCTGCTGCAGGGCGGTTATGCCAGCCTGTTCTCTTCGACCTTTGCACACGCACTCGAAGGCGCTCTCGGCGATACGCTATGGGTGAATACAACCATTACCTCTCTCGCGCCTGACCGGGTCACGCTTGAAGATGGCACCCGATTGACGGCAGACGCCGTGATCGACGGCCGTGGCCCCGAGCCCAATGCGCATTTGTGCCTGGGCTATCAGGCCTTTCTGGGCCAGGAAATTCGGCTGGAAAGCCCGCATGGGCTCAAGGAACCGATTCTGATGGATGCCAGCCTCGCCCAGGGCGATGGCTATCGGTTCGTCTATGTGCTGCCTTTTTCTGCCAACACTCTGCTGATCGAGGATACCCACTACGTCGATCAACCGGTCGACGACGAGGCGCAATTGCGGGACAACATTCACGCCTATGCCAAGGCCAACGGATGGCAGATGGACGAGGTGCTGCGGGAAGAGCACGGCGTGCTGCCGATCACCCTGGCCGGCGATTTCGACGCCTTCTGGAATGAAGCCAACGGGCAGCCGCGCAGCGGCCTGCGGGCAGGGCTTTTCCATCCCACCACCGGTTATTCGCTGCCCCATGCGGTACGCCTGGCGGAACGCATTGCCGGCCTTGCTGACCTAAGCGCAGCGTCGCTATTTGCCGCGATCCGTGACGAAGCAAAACGGGAGTGGCGCCAGCAAGGCTATTTTCGCCTGCTCAACCGCATGCTGTTTCTGGCCGGCTCGCCTAGCCAGCGCTGGCAGGTCATGCAGCGCTTCTACGGCCTGCCAGAGGGATTGATCGAGCGCTTCTATGCCGGGCGTCTGACCGCTCTGGACAAGGCGCGCATTCTTGTCGGCAAGCCACCGGTGCCGCTGGGCGAGGCCATCCGCGCCGCAAGGTGCTCTAGGGCCTGTTGACGTTTCATTCACGGCCGCGCTGGCGCCAGTTTTTATTCGGGGCAAGGCAGGAGGAGAGAAATTTGGTTATTCCAAATGAACGACGACTAACGCAGCAGCGGGTAAAAACTGGCCCAGCCCGTCGGGTTGCGCAGCAAAAAGCGCCATTCTGCGTTGCGAAACTTGAAAAGGGAATAACCCTTCCCTGCGCTTCGCGCCTTGACTGACACTTTTTGATGCAGCAACGCGGTTCGCGATGAAACGTCAACAGGCCCTAGCCCTGCTCGACTTCTCTCTTCTTATCGACGCGACTCGACACCAACCAGGAAGCGACCATGACGCAACAACGTGCTCTGGTGATCGGCGCCGGCTTCGGCGGGCTGGCCCTGGCCATTCGCCTGCAGGCCGGTGGCTATCACACCACCCTGCTGGAAAAGCGCGACAAGCCCGGCGGCCGCGCCTATGTCTACGAGGACAAAGGCTTTATCTTCGATGCCGGCCCCACGGTCATCACCGACCCCTCGGCGCTTGAGGAGCTCTTCACTCTCACGGGCCGGCAGCTATCCGACTACGTGGAGCTTCTGCCTGTCTCCCCTTTCTACCGGCTGTGCTGGGAAGACGCGCCGTCTTTCGATTACGTCAACGACCAGCAGGCGCTGGAACGTCAGATCGCCCTGCGCAACCCCAGGGACGTCGAAGGCTATCGGCGCTTTCTCGAGTACTCCAAGGCGGTATTCGAAGAGGGCTATATCAAACTGGGCGCAGTCCCCTTCCTGTCATTCCGCGACATGATCAAAGCCGGGCCGCAATTGGCGCGGCTACAAGCCTGGCGCAGCGTCTATTCCATGGTGTCGCGTTTCATCGAGGACGAGCACCTGCGCCAGGTGTTCTCTTTCCACTCCCTGCTGGTCGGGGGTAATCCCTTCGTCACGTCCTCGATCTATACCCTCATTCACGCCCTGGAACGCCAGGGTGGCGTATGGTTTCCCCGGGGCGGCACCGGCGCGCTGATTCAGGGCATGGTCAAATTGTTCGAGGACCTGGGCGGCAAACTCGAACTCGACGCGGAAGTGGCGAATATCGAGACACAGGATGATCGCGTCAGCGGTGTCACCCTTCAGGATGGCCGCCATTTCGAGACTGACGTGCTGGCCTCCAATGCGGATGTGATACACACCTATGCCCACCTGCTGGGCAAGCATCCCCGCGGGGTCAATCACGGCAAGGCGCTCAAGAAAAAGCGCTACAGCATGTCGCTGTTCGTGATCTATTTCGGCCTCGACATGCCCTCGAATAACCTTCAGCACCACACCATCTGCCTGGGAGCACGCTACAAGGAACTGATCGACGAAATCTTCAACGCCGATACCCTGGCGGAGGATTTCTCGCTCTATCTGCATTCGCCCTGCGTCACCGACCCCTCCCTGGCACCGCCTGGGTCCAGCGCCTACTATGTGCTGGCGCCGGTGCCTCATCTGGGCACCGCCCCGATCGACTGGGAAAACCAGGGGCCGGTCTATCGCGATCGCATTCTCGACTATCTGGAGCGGCACTACATTCCCGGGCTACGCGAACATCTGGTGACCTGTCGCCATTTCACGCCGCTGGATTTTCGCGATGAACTCAATGCGCACCTTGGCTCGGCGTTCTCCCTGGAACCCATTCTCACCCAGAGCGCCTGGTTCCGACCCCATAATCGCGACCAGAAGATCGACAATCTCTACCTGGTGGGGGCCGGCACCCATCCCGGCGCAGGAGTGCCCGGGGTGGTGGGCTCCGCCAAGGCCACGGCGACACTGATGCTGGAGCGTCTTGATGGCTGATGCGCTCGACCGCCATGCCGCCGAGACCATCCAGGCCGGATCAAAAAGTTTTGCTACCGCTGCGCGCCTGTTCGATCCGAAGACGCGACGCAGCGTGATGATGCTGTACACCTGGTGTCGCCATTGCGACGACGTGATCGATGACCAGCATCTGGGCATGCGCCAGATGACGGCAGGCGCGCCGGACACCAGCGAACGGCGTATGGCCCGGCTTCGCCGCAAGACGCAGCTCGCCTATGCCGGTGAGCCCATGCAGGACGCCCCTTTTGCCGCCTTTCAGCAGGTGGCGCTGCAGCACGGTCTTCCCGAACGCTATCCCCTTGCACATCTGGAAGGCTTCGCCATGGATGTTCAGGGCCGTCGCTACGACACAATCGACGACACCCTGAGCTACTGCTATCACGTGGCCGGTGTCGTCGGCATCATGATGGCCTGGATCATGGGAGTGAAGGATAAGGCGATTCTGGATCGAGCCTGCGATCTGGGTCTGGCGTTCCAGTTGACCAACATCGCTCGAGATATTGTCGACGATGCCGAGATCGGCCGCTGCTACCTGCCGCGGACGTGGCTTATTGAGGCCGGCATACCGCCGGAGGAAATCACCGCCCGGCAGCATCGCCAGGCGCTGGCGCGGGTGGCGGTACGCCTGATCAATCTGGCGGAGCCCTATTATCAATCAGCTCAGGGTGGACTTGGCGCGCTACCACCCCGCAGTGCCTGGGCGATCGCCACCGCCCACGGCGTCTATCGGAAAATCGGCATTCACGTCATGGCGCAAGGCGCACGGGCCTGGGATCAGCGCGTCTCCACCAGCAAAAGCGACAAGCTACGCCTATTGGCTAAAGGATTGGGGCAGACGATCGGCTCTCGCTGGCAAACGCCGACGCCTAGAGCCGAACATCTCTGGCAGCGTCCCGACTAGTCGCACTCGGCAACGCGCCCCCATGCTTTTCCCGCAGTTGACGCTTGAGGGTGCTGATAGGGGGGGCAATCAGAAAGCCGAAGGAGACACATCCTCCCTTGCTATTTACCGCATGATGCATGCGGTGGGCCTGGTACAAGCGCTTCAAATAACCGTGCCGCGGCACGTAGCGAAACGGCCAGCGCTGATGCACCAGACCGTCGTGGGCCAGAAAGTACAGAAATCCGTAGGCGGTCATACCGGCGCCGATCCACTGAAGCGGATACCGGCCCCAGGTTCCCAGCGCAATCAAGACGATCGCCACACCGGCAAACACCACCGCGTAGAGATCGTTCTTCTCGAACCAGCCATGAGCTTGACGCACAGAGCGGGATTCGTGATGGGAACGGTGCCAGCCCCAGCCCCAGCCATGCATCACGTACTTGTGGGCAAACCAGGCGAACGCCTCCATGCCGACTATCGTCAGCAGCAGAATCAATGCATTCGTAAAGATGGACATGGCCAGCAGACCTCCGGAATTGCGCAGACAGACAAAGCGACACTCTCGGCGCTACCAATATTCTACGGTAACTTTGCCTCAAGAAACTGCTGTTACCCGCCGATATCATATTTAACCAAGCATGATGTACGAGCAAAGAATTCAAACGACCACTTGCGCCGGAAGCTTACCGATGTCATTCAATGAAGCCAAGGAGCATGCGCCTGGGCGCCTGCATGCCATTTTCACCGACCCCTACTCCGCCTTCGACAACTCGGTAACCGAGCGTCAGTTGCACCTGAATGTGGCCATTGAAGCACTTCTTGGTCAGCCGATGGTCGGCAATCAACTGACTCTTGACGTAGTACACGGCTGGGAAAACGGCGAATGCGATCCTGGGAACTTACAGCATAGCTGCCATCGGCTCGCCTCTCTCGATGATTTGCGCCAAATCGTTGAGCGCTACCGCCAGGCGATCGAAGCACAAGAACCGCTGCCCCGCGACACAACCTCTCTTATCGCCGAGCCACTGGCCGAGGCAATCGCCACGGCACAAGCAAACGGCCAGGATCTCGACGAGGATACACGCACCATCCCTGCCCGCTGGCCAGCCTTCGCTAAAGGGCTCACACTCTATACCTTCTTCAAGGTGTACCATCGTCTGACCTATGGCGAAGACGACCCCTACCGCTCCATCCGCTGCGAGACATCCGATGGTCTACGAGAGGTGCACGAATTCCATGTGGAAGAAGGCGAATTTGCCGTCATCTTGCCTGCCGAGAATGACACCCTCGACACTGTTCTTACTCTGCATGAGAGCCAACTCGAGCCGGTGCTGCAGCTATTCGAGAAATTCCAGATAGGCGGCTGAGTAGGTGCGTATTTTCTATCTTGGCACCCTGCCCATCAGGTAGAACTCGGGATTGGGCGGTGTTCCGGTGAGATTCACCAGACGGTTGGACATGCCGAAGAAGCCGGCGACCGCACCGATGTCCCAGATATCCTCGAGGGTAAAGCCCACCTCGAATAGACGACTCTGCCATTCGTCGTTGAGCTCGCCCTGCTCTGTACCGATATAGAGTGCGAAATCGAGCATGATCCTGTGGCGCTCGCTGATCGGGGCGGTGCGATGGTTGATCGCCACCTGATCGGCGAGCAGCGGATCCTTGCTGTAGATACGTACCAGCGCGCCGTGAGCGACCACGCAGTAGAGGCAGCGGTTCCGCGCGCTGGTGGCCACCACCACCATTTCCTTCTCGGCCTTGGTCAGGGTGTCGGATTCCCGCTCCATGAGCGCATCGTGATAAGCAAAGAAGGCACGAAACTCGTCAGGCCGATGAGCGAGCGTGAGAAAGACGTTGGGCACGAAGCCAGCCTTCTCCTGCACCGCCAGGATGACGTTACGAATATCCTCGGGTAGTTCATCGAGGGTCTCGGGGATAGGGAAACGGCTGAGAGATGCACTCATAAATGATTCCTTCGAAGTAGAAAAACACCGCCATGAGTCCTGGCGGTGTTCACGAGCTTATCTATTTTCGCGCTTACCCCATCGAGATCGTGCTGTTGATGCCGCCGGAAACATTCTCCGGCTCGAACCAACGGGAGGTCACGGTCTTGGTCTGAGTCCAGAACTGGATCGCCTGCTTGCCGTTGGGTCCAAGATCGCCGAGCTTGGAAGCGCGAGAGCCGGTGAAGCTGAAGTAGGCCACCGGCACCGGAATCGGCACATTGATACCCACCTGACCGACGTCGATATCGCTTTCGAAACGCCGCCCGGCCCAGCCGGAATTGGTAAAGATCGAGGTGCCGTTGCCGTTGGGATTGGCGTTGATGAAGGCAATGGCGTCGTCCAATGTTTCGACCCCCACCACGCACAGCACCGGACCGAAGATCTCTTCCTTGTAGATGGTCATGTCCGCCGTCACGTCGCTGAAGATGGTCGGTCCGACGAAGTTGCCATCCGGATAGCCCTCGACATTGATGCCGCGTCCGTCCAGCGCAAGTGTCGCTTCGGACTCGCCGGTATCGATCAGCTTGAGCACCCGATCCCGCGCTGCGGGTGACACCAATGGCCCCAGGTCCGCGTCGCGCTGAGTGCCGGGGCCTACTTTCATTTCCCTGGACTTCTCGACGATCTCGTCCAGCCACTGACGCGCCTCGCCCACCAGCACCAGTACCGAGTTTGCCATGCAGCGCTGGCCGGCGGCACCGAAGGCCGAGCCCAGCACGTTGTTGATCGCCTGACTGCGATTGGCATCCGGCATGATCACGCAGTGATTCTTGGCACCCATCATCGACTGCACGCGTTTGCCGGCCTTACCGGCCCGCTCGTAGATATGGGTGCCGATGGCGGTCGAGCCGATGAATGAGAGCGCCTTGATGTCCGGATGATCGCAGAGTTGGTTGGCCACATCCGGCCCGCCATGTACCACGTTGAGTACGCCGGCGGGCACCCCCGCTTGATGGGCCAGCTCGACCAGACGCATGGTGGAAGACGGGTCCTGCTCCGAGGGCTTCAGAACGAAGGTGTTGCCGGTGGCGATGGCCAGCGGGAACATGAAGCAAGGCAGCATGATGGGGAAGTTGAAGGCGGTGATCCCGGCGCCGACTCCCAGGGGCTGATGCAGCGAATAGACATTGACGTCGCTGGCCGCGTTCTCGGCGATTTCGCCAAGCTGCAGCGAGGTGATCGAACAGGCGTGCTCGATCACCTCCAGGCCACGACCGACTTCGCCTTCCGCATCCGGCAGCGTCTTGCCGTGCTCCTCGGTGATCAGTGCCGCCAGCTCCTCGGTGTGCTCACGAACCAGCGCCTGAAACTTGAGCATGATGCGCATGCGCTTGGCCAGGGGCACCTTGCGCCAACTGGCAAACGCCTGCTGGGCGCTGGCGACGGCCTGATCGACTTCCTCGGGGGTGGCGAAAGGCACCCGCGCCACCACCTCCTGGGTTGCAGGATTGACCACATCGCGCCACTGCTCGGCTTTCGATGGGACGGGCTGGCCGTCGATATAGAGGGCGATTTCGCGAACGGACATGGTGATTTCTCCTTGGTGATTCGTCATCGTGTTCTGTGGAGTCTAGTTGGAGACACCGCTGGCGAACAATCGATGATTCGGTACGCGATTCAGTCGAGAGAGGTGGCGTCCCTGCCGCCAGTGCTCCTGGCGTTGGAGTTGAATTGCCTGACGCTGGCGATGAAATCACCGAAACGCTCACCTTGGATCAGTACATGGCCGCGCAGGGTCTGTTCGGATTGAAGGGGGTCTCCCGCCTCGAGGGCTTTCACAATATCGCGGTGCTCGGCCAGCGAGGCGAGTATACGATGGCGTACCTGCAACTGCAGACGCCGATAAGGGGCCAAGCGCTGCTTGAGTTGGCGTGCCTCCGCGGCAAGAAAATCGTTATGACTCGCCGAATAGATGCATTGATGAAAGATCTCGTTTTCGTGATAGTACTCATCCGGATCACCTCCCTGCGCTGCCGTTTCACAGCGTGATAACGCTTCTCGTAGTGCCGATAATTCTTCAGGAAGAATGCGCCGTGATGCCAAGCGTCCGCACATTCCTTCAAGCTCTGCCATCACTTCGAACATTTCGATCAATTGCTCGATGCTGACCTGAGCAACGAAAGTACCTTTCTTTGGTGAGACCGTCACGAGCCCACTGGCGACCAGTTGCTGTATGGCCTCCCTCACCGGCGTGCGCGATACATTGAATGCCCTGCCCAACTCTTCGGGATCGAGACGTCCACCCGGCGGCAAACGACCATTGAGGATGTCATCCTCCAGCGACTCCTTGAGTTGCTGGGCATTGTACCGCTTCTCGCTCTTCACACTGACTTCCTGTGTTGTCGCTATTCGTCGATTGTCGGTCATCCACGACGTTTGTCTAGCGCCCCCTGTTTGACACATCAGGATCTACTGACTATTGATGTATACATCATAGCAAATCATATATATTTCAAAACATCGCATATTCGACAAAAACAATGAATCCGGAGATCGCCATGCTACATCAACTGCCCTCGCTGGCCGCCGCCACCGCTCTGTTATTCGCCGTCAGCTCTACCGCCAACGCCGAGACTACCCTTCGCGCCTCCCACCAGTTTCCCGGCGGTCAGGGGGATGTACGCGACGAGATGGTCCAATTGATGGCCAAGGAAGTCGAGGCCGCGGGTGTCGATCTAAAAATCCAGGTCTATCCCGGTCAATCTCTGTTCAAGGCTCAGGAGCAGTGGCCAGCCCTGGTGCGCGGTCGTTTGGATATGACCTCATTGCCGCTGGATTACGCCAGCGGTCGCCATCCTGAATTCTCGGCCACGCTGATGCCTGGCCTGGTCCGCAGCCACGAACGGGCGCAGCGCCTCAACGACTCTGAGTTCATGGACATGATCAAGAAAGTGATCAATGACGCCGGGGCAAGGGTGTTGGCAGATGCCTGGCTGGCGGGTGGCTTCGCCTCGAACGTACGCTGCGTCACCAGCCCGGACACCGTGAAAGGCCAGACCATGCGCGCTGCCGGCCCGGCCTTCGACGAGATGCTGGCCACCGCCGGCGCCTCGATCGCTTCGATGCCCTCATCGGAGATCTACACCGCCATGCAAACCGGCGTGCTGGACGGCGCCAACACCTCCTCTGGGTCCTTCATTTCCTATCGTATCTACGAACAGGTCAGTTGCCTCACCGCTCCCGGTGACAACGCCCTCTGGTTCATGTACGAACCGATCCTGATTTCCGAACAAAGCTGGAGCCGTTTGAGCGAGGAGCAGCAGAAAGCGCTGACCGAAGCCGGCCAGAAAGCCGAAGAGTACTTCGCTGGCGAAGCGGCATCGCTGGATCAGGAGCTCGTGGATGTCTACAAGGAGAACGGTGTCGAAGTGGTCACCATGACACCCGAAAACTACCAGGCCTGGCTCGATATCGCTCAGAAGAGTTCCTACAAAACCTTTGCCGAGAACGTTCCCAATGGGCAAGCCTTGATCGACGCAGCTCTAGCCGTCGAATGAAGGCTTTGAAAGGGAGCTTCTCATGGTTGATGGCTCAAGCCGCCCGCTGACTCCGGGTCGGATCGCAATTGGTGGTTACATTCGCCTGATGGATACGCTTTCGGGCGTTGTAGCGCTCATCGCCGGCGCCTTGTTGCTGGCCGGGGTACTGGCAGTCTGCCACATGATCTTCATGCGCTATGTGCTGGGTCAAAGTACGATCTGGCAGACCGAATTCACGATCTACTCCATCACCGGCGCTATGCTGCTCGGTGCGCCTTATGTGCTTCGAAATGGCGGGCATGTCGCGGTCACCGTGCTGCCGGATGCCATGGGCGGCTGGGCCAAAAAGATCATGTACCTCATCTCCGCCCTGGTCGGGCTCGCCTTTTGTAGTGCTCTGGCTTATAGCGGCTGGCACTACTTCTTCGAGGCTTACGGCATGAACTGGACCACCGGCACCGTATGGAACCCGCCCCTATGGCCGGCACTGCTTCCCATGGCCATCGGCATCAGCTTGCTCTCGCTGCAGTATGTGGCGGAAATCCTGCGGGGGGAGGTCTGACCATGGATCCAGTTACCAGCGGCATCCTCATCGTCATTGCTCTGCTCGTGCTGATGGCCATCGGCACCCCCATCGCTTTCGCATTGGGCGCTGTCGCCCTGGGAGGACTGGTTCTCGATCGCGGCATGGGTGAACTGATCTATTTCGGCGAAACCTTCTTCGGCAACATCGCCTCCTTCGGCTTCGTCGCCATTCCGATGTTCATTCTGATGGGCGCGGCCGTGGCCTCATCCCCCACCGGGCGGGACCTGTACCGCTCCCTGGATCTATGGCTCGGCAGGATGCCCGGGGGATTGGCGATCTCCAACATTGGCGCCTGCTCGATCTTTGCGGCATTGTCCGGCTCCTCACCCGCCACCAGCGCCGCCATCGGCAAACTGGGCATTCCCGAGATGCGCAAGCGCGGCTATCCGGATGGCGTTGCCGCCGGGTGCATCGCCGCCGGCGGCACCTTGGGCATTCTCATTCCGCCGTCGGTCACCATGATCGTCTATGGCATCTCCACCGAGACCTCCATCGGTCGGCTGTTCATCGCCGGCGCCCTGCCCGGGTTGATGCTGGCCGGCTTGTTCATGATCTGGACATTGATTGCCTGCAAGTTTTCCGGCGGCTACGGCAACCCGCTGGCGGATGCCGCCGCGAGCGCCAAGGAAAACGTCGAGGGCAACCTCAAGGCACTGGTGCGAGTGTTGCCCTTCATTCTGGTGGTGACGGCCATCCTGTTCGCTCTCTACGGTGGTGTGGCTACTCCTTCCGAGGCGGCTGGCGCAGGCGCCTTTCTATGTCTGGCGCTGGCTATAATCGTCTACCGCATGTGGCAGGTGAAACCGCTCAAGACCATCATGCACGACGCGCTGAGTGAAAGTGTGATGATCATGCTGATCATCGCGACCGCAGAGGTTTTCGCCTTCGCGCTCTCTTCACTGTTCATCACTCAGACGGTGGCTGGCGCCATCGCGGACCTGGAAGTGAACCGTTGGGTCCTGATGGGCATCATCAATGTGTTTCTGCTGGTAGCGGGCTTCTTTCTACCGCCCGTGGCGGTGATCGTGATGACCGCGCCGATCCTGCTACCGATCATCCTGGCGGCGGATTTCGATCCCTATTGGTTCGCGGTAGTGTTGACCATCAATCTCGAGATCGGTCTGATTACGCCGCCCGTCGGTTTGAACCTGTTCATCATCAAGGGCATCGCCCCGGACATCGCCCTGCGGGACATTCTGCTGGGCAGCCTTCCCTATGCCCTGTGCATGGTGTTGGGCATCGTGCTGCTGTGCTTCTTCCCGGGCATCGCTACTTGGCTACCCGACCTGATTATCAACGACTAGGCGCACAGGATGAATACGAGCTTTCTACAGGAGTTGTTCAACACCATCACCCAACGCGATGTGCTGCGCAGAAAAGATGCCGACGAGCGTCGCAAGGTCGATCACACGCACCTGATAGAAGCCTGTCAGACACTGCTCGAAAGCGACGGTGAAGCCTCGAGCATCACTCTGGCCAGTCGTGCGCTGGCAATCTATTCACGGCTCGACGACGAACAGAAGCGGCGCTTCTTCGAGGGATTGAACAAGAAGTTTTCCGCAGATCCTTCGCAAGTCGACCAGGCCTATGAAACATATCGCGAGACCCGCGACGAGAGTGCGCTGCTAGCCTTGTTCGATGCCTGCGAGCCACGCCGTCAGGAGCTTCTGCGGCGTTTCAATCTGACCAGCGGCGGCACGCATGAACTGGTGCACATGCGCGAGGACCTGTTGGCCTTGCTGCCCGATCACCCCGAGCTCAAGGCCTTGAACGCCGATTTCGCGCACCTCTTCGCCTCCTGGTTCAACCGCGGCTTCCTGGTACTCAAGCGTATCGACTGGAATACACCGGCGGTCATTCTCGAGAGGATCATCCTTTACGAGGCGGTACATGCAATCCACGACTGGAACGATCTACGCCGCCGCCTGGATGCTCGGGACCGACGCTGTTTCGCCTTCTTCCATCCGGCGCTCGGCGATGAACCGTTGATCTTCGTCGAAGTCGCGCTGCACAAGGGGCTCCCGGATCAGATCCAGACCATCCTGGACACGCGTACCTACGACATCGACGACCCGGAGGCCGCGGACACGGCAGCCTTCTTCGGCATCAGCAACTGCCAGATCGGCCTGCGGGGAATCTCCTTCGGCAACTTCCTGATCAAGCAGGTGGTACAGGAACTCAAGCAGGAACTGCCCAATCTGCGCCACTTCGTGACCCTTTCGCCGGTGCCGAAATTTCGTCAGTGGCTGGAAATGCGGCAGGAAGATAACGACGCCTTTCTGGACGATGAGACTCGCCAGACGCTCGAAGGCCTCGCCGAACCCGGCTGGCAGCACGACGCCGGCAAGGCCGCGACGCTCAAGGACGTCATCATGCCCCTGGCGGCGCACTATCTACTCAACGAGAAGAACCGTCACGGCCTGCCAATCAATCCGGTAGCACGCTTTCACCTGGGCAATGGCGCCGAGCTCCATCGTATCAACTGGCTGGGCGACACCTCCGCTCAGGGCATGGGGCAGTCCGGCGGCCTGATGGTCAACTACCTCTATGTGCTCGACGATATCGAACGCAATCACGAGCAATACACCACCCAAGGCACGATCGCCCGCTCGTCGAGCGTGCGCGATCTCGCGCGGCGCGCCCGTAAACTGCTCAAGGGAGAGACGGCGAAATGAATCATAACCTGTTCGATATCTTCGAAAAGCGTATGCGGGCACGGGGCGACGCCGATTTCATCACGACTCGAGAAGGCCAGGGTTATTCCTACGCCGAGGCTCTGGACATGAGCGCCCGCTTGGCAGGTGCGCTAATCGGCCTGGGGGTGACGCCAGGAGATCGCGTCGCCGTGCAGGTCGACAAGAGTCCCGAGGCCATCTTGCTCTATCTGGCCTGCCTGCGCATGGGGGGTGTCTATCTGCCGCTCAATACCGGCTATACCGCCGAGGAGATTCGCTATTTTCTCGAGAACGCCGAACCGGCCCTGTTCGTGTGCCGTCCCGCCAATCTGGAGGAGGCTCAAAAAACCGCCAGTCAGGCAGGCTGTCCGCGGGCGACCACCCTGGGCGCGGACAGCGATGGAGAATTGATGGATCTCGCCCGTAGTGCCACCCCCCGGGAATCCATTGAGCCTCGGGATGCGGATGACCTGGCGGCTATTCTTTATACCTCGGGTACGACGGGGCGCTCCAAGGGCGCCATGCTCACCCACCGTAACCTGGGGTCCAACGCCGAGGCGCTGGTGAACGTCTGGCGCTTCACCGAGTCGGACCGGCTGATCCACGCCCTGCCGATCTTCCATACCCATGGCTTGTTCGTGGCCTGCAACGTCGTGTTGATGGCGGGCGCCAGCATGCTGTTCCTGCCCCGTTTCGATCTCGACATCATCATCGACGAACTGCCTCGCGGCACCACCATGATGGCGGTACCCACGTTCTATACCCGTCTGCTGCAGGATGAACGACTGACCTCGGAGCTGACCGCCAATATGCGCCTGTTTACTTCCGGCTCTGCGCCCCTCACCGCCGAGACGCACCAGGCCTTCGAGCAGCGCACTGGCCACGCTATTCTTGAACGCTACGGCATGACCGAAACCAACATGAATACCTCGAACCCATACGAAGGCGAGCGCATCGCCGGGACCGTAGGCATGCCACTGCCCGGGGTCGAGGCCCGGGTCGTCGAGCGGGAAACCCGTGAAATCCTGCCTCAGGGCGAGATCGGCATTCTCGAGGTGCGCGGCCCCAATGTCTTCATCGGCTACTGGCGCATGCCGGACAAGACCCGCGAGGAACTGCTCGAGGACGGCTTCTTCATTACCGGGGATCTGGCCATGTTCGATGAGAAGGGCTATATCCATATTGTCGGGCGGGACAAGGATCTGGTGATTTCCGGCGGCTACAACGTTTATCCCAAGGAGATCGAGCAGGTCATCGATGAGATGGACGAGGTGGCCGAGTCCGCCGTCATCGGTGTGGCGCACCCGGATTTCGGTGAAGGCGTGACCGCCGTCGTGGTGGCCCAGCCCGAAGCGCAGATCGACGAAGCCAAGGTGCTCGACTTCCTCACCGGGCGGCTGGCACGATACAAGCAACCCAAGCGTGTGGTCTTCATCGACAGTCTGCCCCGCAACACCATGGGCAAGGTGCAGAAGAACCAACTGCGCGAACGGTTCCAGGACCTCTACACCCCTGCCTGACGGCATCCTCTCGAGACGTGCACACCATGACGACCCATAGAACCTATCGCATCGGCCAGATCGTTCCCAGCTCCAACACCACCATGGAAACTGAGATTCCGGCCTTGCTGCACGCTCGAGAAGCGATTGCTCCGGAGCGCTTCACTTTCCACTCCAGCCGCATGCGCATGAAGCAGGTGACTCAGGAAGAACTCATCGCCATGGATGTGGAATCCGACCGTTGCGCATTGGAGCTTTCCGATGCCGAGGTCGACGTCATGGGCTATGCCTGCCTGGTCGCCATCATGAGCCAAGGGCCGGGCTATCATCGCAAGTCGCAGCGTCGCCTGCACGATGTCACGCAGGGCAATGGTTTCCCGACGCCGATCGTCAGCAGCGCCGGCGCCCTCGTGCAGGGGCTCGAGACCTTGGGCGCCCGTCGGGTCGCGATCATTACGCCCTACATGAAGCCCTTGACCCGGCTAGTGGTCGACTACATCGAAGCGGAGAATATCGAGATTGTCGACAGCATTTCTCTGGAGATCGCCGACAATCTCGAGGTGGGGCGCCGCGACCCTCTGGCCTTGGTGGATATCGTCAAACGCCTCGACTATCGCGATGCGGATGCCGTGGTGCTGTCAGCCTGCGTCCAGATGCCGTCGCTGGCCGCCATTCAGCCGGTGGAGGATGCCATTGGCCTGCCGGTGGTATCCGCCGCCACCTGCACCACTCATCAGATGCTCAAGGCTTTGAATCTGCGTCCGCAGGTACCCGATGCCGGGCGGCTCCTGCAGGGATCCTGAAGCCGTCAGTTGTCCGGATAACATTCACGCAGCTCCGCATCATGAGCGCCATAGCCGCGACCCAGATACACCTTGGGTAGCCACTGCAGGTCATGCCCCAGTCGGTAAAGCCAATCGCGCAATTCAAGATCCTCGATCCACTGGGTAGGAAGGCCTGGAAGACCAAAACGCAGCCCTAGCAGGTTACCCGCCAGCAGGCCGGTACTATCGCTTTTACCACTGTGATTGACCGCCCAGAGGACGCCTTGTTGATAGTCGCTGGCGGCCAGCGCGCACCACACGGCAATGGCCAACGCCTCTTCCGCGGATTCACCGCGTCCCAAGGCATCGATGCCTTCCGGGCTGGGAGCCATGCGCTGAGTATGGAAATCAAGCACCGACTCGAGCAGAAAACGAATGTGTACCTGACTGCGGGGCAACGCCTCGCGCTCTTCCGCGCTTTCAATGAAGAAATCGAGCCAGCCACCGCTGTCCATGAAATCCAGGGCGTCAGGTATCAGCGATTCCAGCGTACGCTCGTTGTCGATCATGCCGTTGACCAGGTAAGCAAAGACACCGGCGCTGAGGTAGGCGCTGGGATGGCCATGGGTGCAACGTGTCAATTCACAGGCAACAGAAAAGGCACGGTCGCGATGATGCAATAGAAAATCGCCCCAAGGAAACAAGCCGATCGGTGCCACACGCACCAGACCGTCACACTGCTTGCTACTGTTGCGTGCCTCACCACCAAGGGACGGTGCCTGGGCCAATGCCTCAAGGCTCGTCTTGGCGGGAGAACGCCGAACATGCAAACGGGGATCATTGACCAGGCCGATCTTCGTATCGATCCGGGAGTAAGCGGGTTGCTCCCCCTGGGTGATCAACCAGCGAAGCAGCGCATGATGCAAGACCACGATAGGCGCATAGATCTCGCACTCCTGAATGCGCACATAGGACCGCAGCGCTCCCTCAGCGGTGAAGAGCATCATCTGGGTGTCATCCGTGACGCATCCTACTCCGCCATAGGCGGGCGCGAAGGTCTGCAACCCTTCTTCCCCGAACTCATCGCGAATGGCCTGCCAATCCAGTGACTCGATCGGTGCACCCAGTGCATCACCGATCGCGCCCCCGTACAGACATGCCTGTGAACGTTCAATCCGTTGTACGTTTTTCATACTTCCCCCTTATCCGGGTCCCGCTTGTCTGCTCCCGGATAAGAAAGAGCATACGGCAATGTGATCGTCAGGCCATGCCTGGTTGGGAATTTTGATGATGACGGCATGCCATCCGAATTATATTTAAAGCCATGATGTAGCATCAACATAAGAAAAGATTACGAGAAAAAAGCGATAGAAGTTAATTATTTTACTGAAATGAACGCCTTGGGCAGCCTATCTGTCTGTGATAGGGAGCGTGTCACTTGCTCTTGGGTACGGCTCTGCCGACAGCGTCTAGACAGGCCCCTCGTTCCATGGGCATCGTCTTTCCATCATTGTCGAACGGCAGGGTTCCGAAATGGTCCAGCAGAATGTGGTTGTTTTCGGGGGCTCCGGCTTTCTTGGCCGAGCCATCGTCCAGCGATTAGTCAAAGCCGGGAACAGGACCGTCGTCGCGGCACGCCATCCTCGGGTAGCCCGCTGTCCTGAAGCGACCGGTGCCATCGAACACCGAGCTGTCGATGTGCGTGATGACGCAAGCGTAGCCCGGGTCCTGCAGGGCGCCGATGCTGCGGTCAACGCCGTCAGCCTGTATGTCGAGCGGCGTGATCTGCGCTTCGCCGACATTCACGTCGATGCCGCCGAACACATCGCGCGCCTGGCGTCCCAGGAAGGTGTGAAAGCCCTGGTGCATGTGTCTGGTATCGGTGTCAGCACCGACTCCGCCTCCGCCTATGTTCGCGCCCGAGCTCACGGCGAACAGGCGGTGCGGGAAGCCTTTCCCCAGGCAACCATCCTGCGCCCCAGCGTGCTGTTCGGCCCCGAAGACGCCTTCCTCGCCAATCTAAAGACCATCACCCGGCTACCGGTGATCCCTCTGTTCGGTAATGGCTCCACCCGGCTACAGCCGGTGCATGTCGAGGATGCCGCCATGGCGGTAGCGCGGGCGTTGGAAACACCTTTGGCCACTGGCCAGGTATTCGAGCTCGGTGGCGCCAATGTCTACCGCTACCGAGAGCTTCTCCTGGCGGTAATGGAACATGCCGGACGCCATCGGCCGTTGTTACCGGTACCATTTGAGTTATGGAAACTACTTGCCGCACTCATGTCGATCTTGCCAAATCCACCGCTGACCCATGACCAGGTCATTCTCATGCAGGAAGATAACGTCGTAGGTGACGGTGCCAACACCTTCAAGGATCTCGGTATCGAGCCATGCGACCTGATGGCGATGCTGCCGCGTTTGGCCAGCTCGGACACGGCGCTATAGAGGGCAGGAGGACTCAATGGCGAACCCCGGTTGGTACGACAACTTCGCTCCCATTTATGATGCGGGTACGCTCTGGGACTGGTTCTATCGCGCGCCCAGAGAATGCGCCATCGACAGCCTCGAATTGCATCAAGGCTCCTCGGTCTTCGATATATTCTGCGGCACGGGTATCAACTTTCCCCTCCTCATGCCCGCCATGGGCACAGGCGGACGCATCTTCGCCATCGATGGTTCGAGTGGCATGCTCGAAAAAGCCCAGCGCCGCGCAGACCGCTTGGAGCTGATGGAAAGCCAGATAGGCTTCTTGAAGACAGACCTCTCGTCAGGAACCGGAGTGGCGGCCCTATGCACCGCTGTGGAGCAAAGGCGCCCGAGCCATCTGCTGTTCACACTCGGCCTCACCTGCCTCCCAAACTGGTGTGAGTTTACCGACGCAGTCATCCAGGCATCCCCGCAGGGCGCGCGGTTGTCAATCATGGACGTGTACAGCGAGAAGTCGACACAGGGTGCACGCTTCATCAACTGGATCGGCGCAGCAGATTGTCGTCGTCCCATCTGGCAACCCCTGGAGCGACAATGCGAGTCGTTCGTCTGGCGTGAGTTTCGCCCCTTCAAGATACTCGACGTCTCCGTGATAGTAGCCAGTGGGACCATACCGGCAAGGGTGTGACAACATCTTTGCAGCGGCCCATCGCTCGGGCACCATAGGGCGCTATCTGTCCATGACCGCCCGCCGTGCGCCTGTCCTGTAAGGAATTGCCATGCCATTTGCCAGCACCGCCCCTCTGCAGCCCGGCTTCATGGTCATCCAAGGAAATCGCCTGGAGGATTTGCGCGGTGTGGCGGTGGAATGGATGAAGCGCTACCCGCTTGCACCGCTGGAGAACGAAACGATCCTGGTGCAAAGCAACGGCATCAGCCAGTGGATGAAGCTCGCCCTGGCGGCGGATGTGCGCGAGGACGGCAAAGGCGGCACCGGCATCGCTGCGGCGCTGGACGTGACCCTGCCGGCGCGTTTTCTGTGGCAGGCCTATCGGGCGGTGCTCACCCATTGCGAGAATGATCCACAAGCAGTACCGGCGACCTCACCCTTCGACAAGTCACGCCTGATCTGGCGTATCCTGCGGCTGCTGCCGGCACTGCTCGAAGAGGACGCTTTTGCCCCTCTCAAGCAGTTTCTCGACGGCGACGACGACCTGCGCAAGCACCATCAGCTGGCGGAACGTCTGGCGGACCTGTTCGATCAGTATCAGGTCTATCGTGCCGACTGGCTGGAGGCCTGGGGGCGTGGCGAGGATGTGCTGATCGGTGGTCATGGTGAGATCACGCCATTAGGCGCCGAGCAATGCTGGCAGCCCGCTCTCTGGAGAGCGCTGCGCGAGGACGTCGGCGGCGACGGCATCGACTCCAGCCGCGCCATGGTGCACCAGCGTTTTCTTGCCGCCGCAGAGCAACTGACCGTGGATAATCGCCCGCCTGGATTGCCACGCCGGATCATGGTATTCGGCATTTCCTCCCTACCCCAGCAGGCCCTCGAAGCCTTGGCCGCTCTCGCCCGTTGCTGCCAGGTCGTGCTCTGCGTGCACAACCCCTGCCAGTATTACTGGGCGGATATCATCGAACATCGCGACCTGCTGCGAGCAAGCCGCTATCGCCAGGCACGCAAGGCCGGCATGCCGGAGCGCCTGGATGTGCTGGGAGACGGCGATGGCGAAGCGGATCTGCATCTGCACGCCCAACCGCTGCTGGCGGCCTGGGGCAAGCAGGGGCGCGACTACCTGCGCCTGCTGGATGAACACGACGAGCGCCAGCAATACGAAGGCCTGTTCAGCGCCGAGTCGCTGCGTATCGACCTGTTTGAAACGAATGGTGAGGACTGCCTGCTGCATCAGTTGCAGGACGATATCCGCGAGCTGCGCCCACTACCCGAGACCCGGGAGCACTGGCCGGCGGTGGATAGCCGGGTCGATGACTCCATCGTCTTTCACGTTGCCCACAGCCCTCAGCGCGAGGTCGAGATCCTCCACGATCAGTTGCTTGCCGCCTTCAGCGCGGACCCACAACTGCGCCCTCGGGACATCATCGTCATGGTGCCGGACATCGACCAGTATGCGCCGCATATCAAGGCGGTGTTTGGTCAGTTTGGGCAGGGCCAGATCGATCGCGATGATCCGCGCCATATTCCCTACACCCTCTCGGATCAGGGCCAGCGCCATCGTCTGCCGCTATTGATCGTCCTGGAAAAGTTGCTGCGCCTGCCGGAACTGCGGTTGTCCGTCAGCGATCTGCTCGATCTGCTGGAAGTACCTGCCCTGCGGGCGCGTTTTGGCATCGTGGAAGATCACCTGCCGACCCTGCGGCGCTGGATCGAAGGTGCCGGCATTCGCTGGGGCCTGAACGGCGCTCAGCGCCAGAGTCTTGATCTGCCCGGCGACATGGAACAGAACACCTGGGCCTTCGGCCTGCGTCGGCTGCTGCTGGGCTATACCGTGGGCAGCGCCGCCGAGGGTACCTGGCAGGGCATCGAGCCCTTCGATGATATCGGGGGCCTGGAGGCGCAACTGGCCGGCCCCTTGATGGCACTACTCGAAACCCTGGAACACCAGTGGCGCATCCTGCGCGAAGAGACCGACGCCAGCGGCTGGGCCAGACGGCTGCGGGAACTGCTCGAGGCGTGTTTTCTTGCGGAAGACGCCCAGGATAGCCTGGTGCTGTCCCTGCTCGAACTCGCCCTGCAGACTTGGCAGGAGAGCACCGAAGAGGCCGGCCTGACCCGCGATCTGCCGCTATGCATTGTGCGGGAACACTGGCTGGCACAGATCGATGAGCAGGGTCTGTCCCAGCGGTTTCTGGCCGGTGCTGTCAACTTCGCCACCCTGATGCCGATGCGGGCGATCCCCTTCAAGCGCGTCTGCCTGCTGGGCATGAACGACGGCGACTACCCGCGCAGCCATCCGCCGCTGGATTTCGACCTGATGGGCAGTGACTACCGCCCGGGGGACCGCTCGCGCCGGGAGGACGACCGCTACCTGTTCCTCGAAGCCCTGCTCTCCGCCCGGCAGCAGCTTTATATCAGCTGGGTCGGTCATAGCATCATCGACAACAGCGAGCGCCCGCCCTCGGTACTGGTCGGCCAGCTTCGCGATCATCTCGAATCAGGCTGGCGACTGGCGATAAATGACAGCGATGAACAAGGCTCGGATAAACAAAGCTCGGCCTTGCTCGATGAACTCACCAGCATACATCCGCTGCAGCCGTTCAGCAGCGTCTACTTCCCGACGCAAGCGCAGCTCGCTGCCCGGCCCGTGCCCGACCAACGCCTGGTGACCTATGCCCGTGAATGGCGCGAGGTACATGGCCAAACGCTATCCACTCCAAACGCCGGTGAACTTGGCGAGTTCCTGCAGGAGTCACCGCTAACGCTTCATCAGTTGGGGAGCTTTCTGCGCGACCCGGCCAAGGCGTTCTTCAACACCCGGCTCAAGGTATTCCTCGAACAAGAGGACGTGACCAGCCTCGATCAGGAACCCTTTACCCTGAACGGCCTGGAAAACTGGCAGCTGCAAAATCTGTTGATTCAGGCCCAGCGGCGCGCCATCGACGACGGCGAACCTCGGGAAGTTGCGCTACATACGACGCTGGAACGGCTGCAAGGCCAGGGCGTACTCGCCTTCGGCGCCTTTGGCGAGCGCATGCGTGAAGCGCTGGTCGAGCCCATGGGCAAATTGTTCGAGGCCTATCAGGAAGCGCTGACCCAGTGGCCCCAGGCGGTCGAGGAACCGGAGACGATACGCCTCGCGCTGCCGGGCCTGCCCCCTCTGGAGGACTGGCTGGATAATCTGCGCCTGAACGACAACGGCCAACGCTGCCGCTTGCTACTGAGCAGCAGCAGCCTGATCAAGGACAAGAAATATCACTGGCGCCATCTCTTGCTGCCCTGGGTCGCGCATCTGGCGGGGCAGCTTACGGGCCAACCGCTGACCACGCGACTGCTGTCCAAGGCAGGCCACGTGACGCTACCGCCACTGGAACCGGAGATCGCCCGGGCGCATCTGCGCGAACTCATCCTCGCCTGGCAGGCGGGCATGAACGCACCGCTGCCGTTGGCCATCGATACCGCCTTTGTCTGGCTCAGCAAGAAAGGCACGCCGGAAAGCGGGCCGGACAGCGAGGCCTTCAAAGCCGCCACCAGTACCTTTGAAGGCAACGGCTTCGGTGCCGGCGAATGCGGTCGCAACCCTTACCTGGCGCACCGCTGGCCGAGCTTTGCCGCGCTCATCGATGCTCAACGGGGAACGTCCTGCTGCTTCGTTTCACTGACCGATCGCCTGCTGGCGCCGGTACATCACGTGGTGAAAGGAGGCGATAAATGAGCGATGCCACTCAATTAAACCCGTTGAAGCTACCGCTGCACGGCACCCGCCTGATCGAAGCCAGCGCCGGCACCGGCAAGACTTTCACCATTGCCCTGCTTTACGTGCGTCTGGTGCTGGGGCCGCGCTCACCCGATGATAACGCCGCCTTTCATCGCCCGCTGATGCCACCGGAAATTCTGGTGGTCACCTTCACCAATGCCGCCACCCAGGAACTGCGCGACCGGATTCGCAGGCGGCTGGTCGAGGCTGCTGGCGTTTTTCTACAGGCGCCCGAAGCCGCGCCTAGCTCCTTACAGTCGCCCACCTCCTCGCCTAATCTGGGCGGGGCTCCGGGAGTAGGCTGTAGCGAGGGTCTTTTTCCAGGGATGGAAAAAGTAGCGCCCACGGAAGGGTTTACAGCGCCCTCGCGGAGGCCTGCTCCCGGACCGGCCCCGTCAACCGGGGGGCCTTCGCACGATCCGCTACTGGTCGCGCTCCGCGACGACTATCCCGAAGCCAGCTGGCCAGCCTGCGCACGACGCCTGCAGCTTGCCGCCGAATGGATGGATGAGGCCGCCGTCTCGACCATCCATGCCTGGTGCTATCGCATGCTGCGGGAACATGCCTTTGACAGCGGCAGCCTGTTCTCGCTGAATCTGGAAACCGACCAGACCGAACTCGAAAGCGAAGTGGCGCGGGACTACTGGCGCAGCTTCTACTACGCCATGAATGCGAACGAGCTGGCCATCGTCACTCGTCACTGGAAATCGCCTGAAGACCTGCACGCTCAGGTCCGGCGCCTGCTGCCGGAATGCTCGGCATTGAACCGAAACGTCCCGCCGCCAAGAGAAACACTGCGACACACCCAAGCCGCCATCGAGTCGCGGCTGCAAGAACTCAAGGCGCCTTGGCCGCAGTGGGTGGAGGAATTGCAGACGCTGTTCGAAGAGGCCGCCAAGCAAAAAGCCTTCAAGGGCCAGAGCTTCAACAGCAAGAGCCGGGCAAACTGGCTGGGCGCACTGCGGGACTGGTGCCAGAGCGATGCGATTCGTCCGGCCCTGACCCCCGCCGCCTGGAAGCGCCTGACCCCGGACGGCATGGCGGAGATATGGCAAAAGGGCGACCCGCCGAATCACCCGGCGCTGACGGCGATTGCGGAACTACAAGCCGAACTCGACGCCCTGCCCGACCCACGGGCCGACCTGCTCACCCACGCCGTTCACTGGTGCCGCCTTCGCCTGGACCATGAGCTGGAACGCCGGGCCGAGATGGGTCCCAACGAGCTATTGACCCACCTCGACCGGGCCCTTGCCGGCGCCAACTGCGAGGCGCTGGGGGCCCAGATTCGCCGCCAGTTTCCCGTCGCGATGGTGGATGAATTTCAGGATACCGACCCGGTACAGTACCGCATCTTCGACTGCGTCTATCGCATCCGGGAAAACCGACCCGACACCGGGCTATTCCTGATCGGCGACCCGAAGCAGGCGATCTACGCCTTTCGTGGCGCCGACATTTATACCTATCTACAAGCGCGCCAGGCCACCGAAGGGCGGCATGTCACCCTGGGCACCAACTTCCGCTCCGCCACGGCGATGGTTACCGCGGTCAATCGCCTATTCGAGTTTGCCGAGCGGCACCCGCCCGGTGCGTTTCTGTTCAAGGAAGACGATGGCTCGAATCCAGTGCCCTTTCAAAGCGTCAGGGCCAAAGGCAGAAAGGACGCCTTCACCCTGGACGGCCAGCCGCTGCCGGCAATGACCCTCTGGCAACTCCACGCCGACGAGCCACTTTCCAAAAGCGCCTACCACACGGAAATGGCCGAACGCTGCGCCTCCGCCATGGTCGAGCTGCTGGAACAGGGGCAATGCGGCCGCGCCGGGTTTATGGATAGCGGCCGCGCCGGGTTTGTAAACAGTCGCGCCGGGTTTATGGATGATGATGCCCTCGACCCGGTGTCGCCTTCGGATATGGCAGTGCTGGTCAACGGCCTGGGAGAAGCGCGCGCAATCCGCCAAGCCCTGGCCCGCCGCGGCGTGAAGAGCGTCTATCTTTCCGACAAGGACAAGGTGTTCGCCTCCCCCATGGCTGGCCAGCTCGAAGCCTGGCTGCACGCCTGCGCCAACCCGAACGACGATCGCGTGCTGCGCACCGCCCTGGCCACGCCGGCGTTGGGGCTGGATATCGCCGCGCTGGATGATTTAAATGAGAACGAACTGGCCTGGGAAGACCGGGTCATGCAGTTTCGCGACTACCATCGCCTATGGCAGAGCCAAGGCGTATTGCCACTGGTTCGCCGGCTGATGAACGACTTCGCGGTGCCCGCCCGGCTGCTGGCTGGCGGCCCGGCAAGCGAGGGCGAACGCCTGCTGACCGATCTGCTCCATCTCGGCGAACTCTTGCAGCAGGCCAGCCAGGAACTCGACGGCGAACATGCGCTGATCCGCTTTCTCGCCGAGTCTCGCGACAACCCCGACGACCAGAGCGACGCCCACAAACTGCGGCTGGAAAGCGATGCGGATCTGGTGCAGGTCATTACCATCCACAAGTCCAAGGGACTCGAATATCCGCTGGTGTTCCTGCCCTTCATCTGTAGCCATCGCCCGCAAAAGAAAAACGATTCGCCCCTACGTTGGCACGACGACCAGGGCCGGCTCCACATCAGCCTGGAAGCGGACGATGCGACCCTGGCCATTGCCGACCGGGAGCGCCTGGGTGAAGACCTGCGCAAGCTCTACGTCGCTTTGACCCGCGCTCGCCACGCCACCTGGCTGGGCATGGCGTCGCTCAAGGATGGCGAGAACAGCGCCATCGGCCAGTTGCTCGGCAACGGCCAGCGCCTCGACCCAGATGCCTTCGCTGTAGCGCTGGCTACGCTCAAGGGCGACTGCCAGGCGATCACCCTCGCTCCGGCGCCGCCTATCGATTCGCGTGCGATCGTTCTGACCGAACACGCTGCCACCCTCGGCGAGGCGCAAACGCCTGTCCGCTCGGCCCGGGAGCATTGGTGGATCGCCAGCTACTCGGCCTTGAGCTTCTCCGGAGAGGCGCTTGCTCCAGATCCCGATTCCACTTTCGGCGCTATATCCGACTCTACAGTCGGGATGGCAATCGAACCGCCAATCGTGGAACCGCATGAAGCGCCGCCATTGCCCGAACCGGCAACGCCGCTTGAAGCCACCACCTTCGAGGTGCTCACGGAACCGCGAGACAGCGCCTCTCCCAACCAGCCCGCGCCATCGCTGCATCGCTTCCCAAGGGGCCCCGGCCCCGGCACCTTCCTGCACGGCTTATTGGAATGGGTCGGCCAGCAAGGCTTTGCCAGCGTGCTCGACCACCCGGCAGCACTGGAAGATACCCTGGCGCGGCGCTGCAATCTGCGCGGCTGGACCCAGTGGATTCCCGCGCTGCAGGCGTGGCTCACGTCGCTTCTACGCACGCCGCTGCCCTTGCCCGAGGCAGCGCCATCCGCTGCGGTGCGTCTGGATGGGCTCACGGTCTATCAAGTTGAACTGGAATTCTGGTTCGCCGCTCATCAGGTCGATACGCAAGCGTTAGACGATCTGGTCTGTCGGCATTCCCTGGGCAACACGCCGCGCCCGCGAGCCGATCGCGATCGGCTCAACGGCATGCTCAAGGGCTTCATCGATCTGGTGTTCGAGTTCGAAGGCCGCTATTACGTCGCCGACTGGAAATCCAATCACCTGGGGCCGGATGACGACGCCTACACCTTGGAGGCCATGCGCCTGGCGGTGGCAGAAAAACGCTACGACCTGCAATACGCCCTCTACCTGCTGGCATTGCATCGCCTGCTCAAGTCACGACTGCCGGACTACGACTATGACCGCCATATCGGCGGCTCCCTGACCGTCTTCCTGCGCGGCGCGAATGCCGAAAGCCGGGGCGTGCATGCCGAACGCCCACCCCGGGAGCTGATCGAAGGGCTGGATGCGCTATTCCAGGGCGTCGGCACCGCCCGTCCCGCTACGGAGGCCGCCTCATGAGGGATCTATTCTCGGATCTGGACGACGACGCCACCACCAGTGACGCTCCAACCCCTTTCGACGACGTTCTGGGCAGCGTTGATACGTTGCTTACGCTCCTCGAACGCTGGGTGGAGCGCGGCTGGCTGCGCGCCCTGGATCGCGCGCTGGTGGTATTCCTCTATCGCGAGGTGTCGGACGCCTCGCCGCTGTTGCTGCTCGCCGCCGCCTTGGCCAGCCATCAGCTTGGCCGGGGGCATGTGTGCCTCGACCTGGGCATGACGCTTAAAGCCCCGGATCTGGCGCTCTCGCTGCCGCCGGAAGGCGACGACCTGAATGACCCGCCGCCGCTGCCAAGCCAGGTGCTTACCGATGTGACCCTCGCGGGTTGGCGGGCCGCTCTGGATCATCCTGATTTGGTCAGTGGTGGCCGCGGCAGCACGCCCTTGGTGAAGTCCGAGACCGACGACAATACCCGCCTGTATCTGCGTCGCTATTGGCAGTACGAGCAGGATATTCGCCAAGCGCTTGCCGCCCGCCTGGCGGCCACGGAGATTGATGCGCCCGCGATCGAACCGCTGCGCCATGCGCTCGAAGCGCTATTCAGCCCGGCGGACGGCAATGCGGCATCCCTCGACTGGCAGAAACTCGCCTGCGCCCTTGCCGCCCGTTCGCGCTTCGCGGTAATCACCGGCGGCCCCGGCACCGGCAAGACCACCACCGTGGTCAAGTTGCTGGCGTTGCTTCAAGCGCTGCAGCTAGGCCAACCCGACAGTAGAGCGCTGCGTATTCGCCTCGCCGCACCCACTGGCAAAGCCGCCGCGCGTCTGAATGAATCCATCGCCAAACAGGTCGAGAACCTTTCGCTGGTCGAACTGGCCGGCATCGGTGACGGCATCGATCTCACCACCCTGCGCGAGGCGATTCCTACCGAGGTCACCACGCTGCATCGATTATTGGGTTCGCGGCCGGATACACGGCATTTCCGCCACCATGCCGACAATCCCCTGGCGCTGGACGTGCTGGTGATCGATGAAGCCTCCATGGTGGATATCGAAATGATGGCCAGCCTGCTCGCCGCCTTGCCGCCCCGCGCCCGATTGATTCTGCTGGGTGACAAGGACCAGCTTGCCTCCGTGGAAGCCGGCGCCGTGCTTGGCGACCTGTGCCAACGCGCGGAAGGCGCCCACTACACCCCGGTGACCGCTGCCCAGTTAAGTGACGCCACCGGCGATACGCTGCCCGAACGCTATATCGACACCGACGGCCAACCGCTGGACCAAGCCATCGCCATGCTGCGGGTGAGCCATCGTTTTGACGCCGCCAGCGGCATCGGCCAGCTTGCCCAGGCGGTGAATGCCCCGTTAGGCGACAACCTGCAACCCAAGGACAAGCGCCGGGCCGTGCGCCGGATATTCGATCAAGGGTTTGCGGACATTAGCCGACTGAAACTGGCCGACAGCGACGACCCGGCGCTGGACCGGCTCGTGATCGACGGCAACCCGGCAGGCTTTCTCAATGAAGGGCGCGGGCGCCGATCCCGCAATAATGAGCTGCCACCGCCTACCGGCTACCGGCATTATCTTGAGGTGCTCGCCAAGAAACGCCCTTCCCACGGCGATTTGCTCGAGGCATCGGTCGACCGACAAAAAGAGACGTTTGATGACTGGGCCCGCGCCGTGCTCGACGCCCACGGTCGCTTTCAAGTGCTCTGTGCCCTGCGCAAAGGGCCCTGGGGTGTGGAAGGTTTGAACCAACGCATTGCCAGCATCCTCAAACGCCACAAGCTGATTCCTTTCGACTACGGCTGGTATATCGGCCGCCCGGTGCTCGTCACCCGCAACGACTACAGCCTCGGACTGATGAACGGCGACATCGGCATCACCCTCGCCCTGCCCAACGCCCGAGAGCCCGAAAACCCCTGGCTGCCCCGGGTCGCCTTTCCCACAGGCGACGGCAGCGGTCGCATCAAATGGGTACTGCCCAGCCGCCTGCAAGCGGTGGAAACCGTGTTCGCCATGACCGTGCACAAATCCCAGGGTTCGGAATTCACCCACACCGCCCTGGTACTGCCGGATGCACCAAATCCGATTCTGACAAGGGAATTGGTTTATACGGGGATCACCCGGGCCAGGGACTGGTTTACCTTGGTGGAAAGCGGACGTGGGATACTGGATGAAGCGGTGCTGCGGGAAGTGACGCGAGTGAGTGGGTTGGGAGTGTTGGGTAGTTGATGACGAATCGAAGCCGAGGCGACTCAAGTGATGCAAACAGCACCCGCAATTAGAACCACACGACTTCTATTGCGCGCACCGATCATTGAAGATGCCGATGCCATTTTTGAGGAGTACGCGGCCGACCCAACGGTCACGCACTATCTGACCTGGCTTGCCCACGGATCCAAAGAGACGACAGCAAGTTTTTTGCGCGCGAAAATCCACGGTTCTCAAACCAGGAAAGATCTTTCCTGGGCGATCACGGCGCGAGACAGCGACAGAGTGATTGGCATGATCGACGCCCGCTTCCAAGGCCATAGGGTGGAAATCGGCTTCGTATTAGGTCAAAAGCACTGGGGACAAGGCTATATGACAGAAGCCACCACGGCGCTTGCTGAGTGGTGCCTTGGCCAGCGTGGGATATTTCGTGTATGGGCAGTGTGCGACACTGAAAATACCGGCTCGGCACGGGTACTCGAAAAGTCCCATTTTCAGCGCGAAGGCCTGCTGCGGCGTTGGGCCATGCATCCCAACAAATCATCCCTACCTCAGGATGTTTACGTTTATGGGCGTGTGCGGTGAGTAGCGGGTCACGATCCCAGGGCATGCGCTTAGGCAGATAGCGGAGGCAAACAAAAATGAGTGACAGAGATCTCGGTGCAGAGATTCTCAATGGGCTTGATGAAATCAATCAGTTCAAGAAAGGCAACCTGGCACTGCGAACTCACGAGCTTTCGGAACCATCACCACCACAAGTCATTCGACTAAAGCTGAAAATGTCTCAATCGGTATTTGCCGGTCTCATGGGGGTGAGTGTTCGAACCCTTCAGGATTGGGAGCAGGGGCGTCGCGAGCCCCAAGGGCCCGCAGTGGCGCTCCTGCGCATCGCTGAACAGCATCCGGAAGTTTTTGATCAGCTGCACTGATACGTCAAGGTATGGCCAAATATTATTGCTTCACGCTGACTTCTCCAGCAACGGCGGCGGGCGTATCAAATGGGTACTCCCCAGCCGCCTGCAAGCGGTGGAAACCGTATTCGCCATGACCGTGCATAAATCCCACGGCTCAAGGTTCGGAATTCACCCAGACTGCCCTGGTGCTGCCGGACGCACCCAACCCAATCCTGACGAGGGAATTGATTTATACCGGGATCACCCGGGCCAGGGACTGGTTTACCTTGGTGGAAAGCAGACGCGGGATACTGGATGAAGCGGTGCTGCGGGAGGTGGCAAGGGTGAGTGGGTTGGGGGCTTGACTACCAGACGTTAGGCGGAATCTGTCGAGTATGAAATACGCGAAGCACCTGAAGCTCTGAGCCCGCTACCCGGTAGGGCACAAGCAATGAATAGCGTGGAAGTAATAACTCTCGAGTACCGGGCACCCTGCCGGCGCGCCCCATCTCCGGTTGATCGGCAAGTAGGGAGACCGCTTGGTTGACTTCGGCCATCATCCGCCTAGCGGCAGCGGGATCATCCTCCGCGATCCAGTTCGCCATGTCATCAAGATTTCGCAACGCCTTGCGAAGCCACCTAACCCTCACGATCTAGCCACTTGCCGAACACATTCTCGACTTCGACATCATCAGCGAAATCACCGCTGTCGGCCTCTTCGATAGCCTTTCGAACCTCTCCGATCTGCCACGCCTCGCGCTCCAGATACTCGCCCAGCGCCACCTTGAGCAAGTAGGAGCGCGAACGGTGGGTCGCTTCGCAAAGCGTATCGAGGCGCCTTGCCTCGCTTTCCGAGACACGCAGCGATACAACGGTTTTACCGGACATGGATGACTCCCAGGTTCATCTTCGCATTCAGCATATACAACGTATACAAAATCTACCAGTTTCAGCGTTACATTCGCCAGCCAGCAAGAACTCACCTAGGACAGACGACCGGTCATCTATCCGCCCCTGGAATCAGAAGCTTTTGGAAGCGTGCTCGCCTCTGGTCATGGTCGCCTCGTATCGGAACAGCCTCCACATCAACTGGGTACTCCCCAGCCGCCTGTAAACGGTGGAAACCGTGTTTGCGATGACCGAACACAAATCCCAGGGCTTGGAACTCACCCACACAGCCTTGGTTCTATCGGACGCACCTAACCCGATCCTGACTAGAGAATTGGTCTGCACGGGGATTACCCGAGCCAAGGATTGGTTTACATTAGTAGAAAGCGGTCGCGGAATACTGGATGAGGCGGTGTTGCGGGAAGTGACGCGGATGAGTGGGTTGGGGGTGTTGGGTGGCCAACCATGACTCATGTGGACGCCCCGGCAAATACTGCTTACGC
The DNA here is from genome assembly GCF_049808615.1 of Halomonas sp. GXIMD04776. NCBI lineage: Bacteria > Pseudomonadati > Pseudomonadota > Gammaproteobacteria > Oceanospirillales > Halomonadaceae > Halomonas > Halomonas sp. GXIMD04776. The sequence goes on from NZ_JBNCAN010000011.1 coordinate 76,230, forward strand.
GTTTATCTGTGTTGAACTGTTAAGGTCAAAGGGTTACTGGAATCATGGGGAAGCACCTTTCAATTTTTTGGGTTTTGCTACTCGTCGGCTTCAGCGTCAATGCATACGCAAGAGGTGGCGTTGGCGGTAGCCCGAGCGTGCTATTTGCAGTGGTGATCGTGTTTGGGATTGGTGGTCTTGGATTTTGGCTCCACGAAACCTATCCAAATCTATTTCCGACCATCGGCGGGCTCGTCATCCTTCTCGTCGTTAGCCAATTTCTGGCGGCGATTCTTGTTGGTCTTGGGGTGGTCCCACAGGCTTATATCGCTCATGCAATGGTGATCATTGCATTGGCATTCGTTTTTGGGCCAATGGCTTGGTCGAGAATTAGAGGGAAGCCATGAGCTATCTTAACAGGGCCATTAAGTCTGTTCCGCGCCGATGGCCCTCCACCGGACGCCCTTGTCAGGGCGCCGCTTATGGCTGGCGTTATATGAATACAGACTAAATATCTACTTATGGCCGAAAGCGGTAGTGAAGTGTCCACCAAGTGGCTGTGATCCAATGAGTTCAAGGAGCTATCATCGTTGAAATTTAAGGTGAGTGTATTTACACAATGCGACGATAACCGCTAAGACGAAAGTCGGCTGATCGCCGACCGTCGGACATGGATAAATCATCCCCATCAACCCACCCTCACCGACAGCGGCATCCACACATGCTCATAACCAATCGACAAGGAAACGCCCGCCAGCAATACCGCCATCGCGAGACTAAACCCCTTAAGGATTCTTGGGTTCTCGATACGTTTACCAAGTAAGGCGCCGATCAGCGCATAGCTGCCGGGTGCCCCACTCGCCAATACCGCCAGGTCGAACGACCAGAGCATCAAACTGACGCCGTGAATCCCCACCGCGGGAAACTGAATCGTGGCGACTGGCAATGTCGCGACAATGCCCTTGGGATTGCACAGCTGCATGATCAGGCCGTCGCGAAAGCGCATCAACCGCGGCGCTTGGCGCACGCCACCCAGATCGATGCTCGATCTAGCAATCTTGATGGCAAGATAAAAAATATAGCCGCATCCCAATGCGGCAAGCACAACGAGCACATCGCCTTGCACCCAGGCGGCGCCGGCCCAGCCGAACAACAAGAACAGGATGAGCATGGCCAGCCCTACCCCGAGATAAAAACCGAATGAGGCTTTGGCCTGCCCATTCAGCCCCGCATTCAGGCCGAGCAGATTCACTGGCCCAGGCGAGTACATGACGCCTAGGGCATAGGCGAAGATGGCTAGCATGATGGAATCTCTGTTAATTAATGACGTTGCGCTGGTATTGGTAAGGCGTCATGCCATAGATGCGCTTGAAACGGCGATTGAAGTGGCTGAGATCGGCAAAGCCGTAGCGAAAGGCGACTTCATTGGGCAACGCACCACCGTCCAGCGCATGGCGCGCGGCATTAATGCGGCAATTGAGGACGTACTGGTGCGGCGTCATGGCGAACTGCTGTCGGAACAGGCGCAGGAAGTGGTATTTCGAGAGGTGGGCCGCCTGACTGAGATCGTCCAGGGACACATCCTCCTCCAGATGCGCAAGGATGTAGTCCTTGGCGCGCCTTAGCAGTGCATCCGGACGGCTGACGCTGGCAGTGTTTGTTTGAAACCTGCCCTCGCGCTGCACGAGTCGAGTGGCGATTTGATGGAGGGCGTACTCCTGATCGATGCGGCTGCCAATCTGGTGCGTCACTAGCCGGGCCAGCTCCAGAATGGCGCCGCGTAGCGCATGGTCCTGGATCAGGGTATCGGCGCTTCTGAAATGGCTGGCGTCCTCACGCCCCACCGCATTGGCAAACGGCGCCTCAAGCTGAACCGGCGGCACGTAGACCATCACGTACCCCAGCGTGCTGTCACCACCGGAGTGCCCATCGTGGACTTCTTCCGGGTTGAGCAGAACGACGTTGCCGGGGGTACTGCGGTGAAACTGGCCACCGCTGAAGAAGTCCTGGCGGCCGGCGAGGGTGACGCCAAAGGCATATTCTTCATGGGCATGGCGGTCGTAGTGAAAATCATCCATCGCCGCATGCAGCACCGTGACCTCGGACACATGCCGACTCTTCAAGAACCGAAACTGGCCAGGCGGCTTTGACATGCCACACCTCCTGAACGCTGATTCATCTAGCGTAGAGTGGTCATCATACTGGCGGCTTGGACGTTATTGCTCAAAAAGCAAACTCATCAAAATGATGACTACATATTGTCAAATAGACGTGACCATCCTATGCTGGGCTATCCATCTGCTTTAGGAGGCCCACATGAAGACTCAGGCTACCGGCATCGAGGGGGTCAGCGTTCCCGCCAAGGTGTTTACTGACCAGGCTGCCTATCTGGATACCGTCTACAAGGGTATTTCCGGCGATGTCATCCGGCAGGCGATAAAGGCGATGGGCAACAATCGCGCGCTATTCCTGCGCCTGCTGGAGGTCGATTCCGCCAATCTCAGCCGGGTTTTCAAGAAGAAGCATTTGGGGCGCACCGATACCGAAGAGGTGCTCGATACCCTGCGAATCTATCGCGAGGCGGTACGCATCTTCGAGAGTCATGAAGTGGCCCGGGATTGGCTCAGCTCCCCTCTCCGGGCACTCTCGGACCGCGCGCCGGAGGAACTCTGCGATACCTTCGAGGGCCGCTCCCTGGTACGCGCCAAGCTGCGCAAGATCGAGCAGGGTGACTTTTCCTGATGCATTTGTACCGGGTCGGCCCCAAGGCGTTTCTGGAAACCTTCAATGGCTTGGGTGGAAGCTACCAGTATGGGGGGCGCTGGAATGAAATCGGCTCACCGGTGATCTATTTCGCCAGCTCCCCCGCTATCGCTCTGCTAGAGATGGCCAATTATCTGCACTCTCCCCGGCACGTACCGCCCAGCTACAGGATGGGCGTCTACGAGCTACCGGATACCGTCACCGTCGAGACGTTGCCTGCGGACTCTCTCCCCAAGGATTGGGACAATTTTCCCTACCCTGCTTCAACTCAGGCCATCGGTTCTGAGTGGTTGGCGTCCATGTCGGCGCTAGGCCTGTTGGTGCCGAGCTGCACGGTACCCATCGTCAAGGCAGGTGAAGGGATCATTGTCGTCAATCCTCGCCATCTGGATATCTCCAGGGTCACGCTGATCGATGCGACCGAAAAGCTCTACAGCAAACGCCTGTTCTCGGGAAAGTAAGCAAATCAGATTCATGACCTTAGTGATCTCCACCCCGCTATGGATGTTCCTTGAATGATCGGTATGCTGGATCAACAGCACGGTGAATAGAGCGGACGAATTCATGACGAAATCCTCACGGACAGGGCTGCGGGGCGGACGCTGGCCACGATTATTGGCCTGGCTGAGCGTACTGGCGGTAATTGCGGCAGGGCTGCTGATGAGCGGCGCGGGGCTTTCCCATCGCCTGGAGATGACGGACCTGGGTACGGCGTTTGGCCTATTGCGCCAGGGGGCCTATCTGGCCATTGGCGCGGCAGCTCTTGGATTGATCACGCTGATCGTGGCAAGCCTGTGCAGACGCTTGAAGCCGGCGTTGGCGGGCGCTGTGGTGGTTGCCGTGGTCGCGGCGATGATGATCGCCCCCTGGCAGATGCAGCAGCGCGCCCAGGAGGTGCCGGCGATTCACGACATCACCACCGACATGCAGAATCCACCGGCGTTCGTTGCGCTGGCATCCGCTCGGGAGGCCGCGCCTAATGAGGTGGCCTATCCCGGTGAGAGCACCGCGCAGCAGCAGCGCGAGGCCTATCCGGATATTCAGCCGATTATTCTTGAGCTATCGCTGAGCGAGGCAATGGACGCCGTCGAGGCGACTGCACAAGAGCAAGGCTGGGAGATAGCCGATGTTGGCGACACCAAACTTGAGGCCACGGCCACCACGCTCTGGTTCGGCTTCAAGGACGATGTGGTGATTCGCCTGAGCGAAGTGGAAGAAGGTATACGGGTGGACATGCGCTCGGCATCGCGACTTGGGGCCAGCGATGTGGGCACCAACGCCGAGCGTATTCGCGACTATCTGGAAGCGCTACGTGAGCAAGCGGAATAAGAAGGAGCAAATCTTGTGGCTGTTACTATTTGGCTCATCTCGTGAGCCGAATAATGATGCTATTCGGCTCATTGAACAAACCGCTCACTTGAAGCAGTGCCATTAACCGTCGGAACATGCCTATGAACCCCAAAGACCTGGAACGACTCGTCACCTTGCGCATGCCTTTTGGCAGGTACGAAGGCACGCTGATCGCCGATCTGCCTGGCCCTTATCTCAACTGGTTTGCGCGAAAGGGGTTTCCCGAAGGGCAGATCGGGCGACTGCTCTATTTGATGCATGAGATCGATCACAACGGCCTGAGCCCGCTGCTCGAGCCGCTGCGCAGGGGCCAGGCGAAGTGATAGCCGCGCAGGGTTTGACAGTTTCATGTTCTGAACAAGCAGAGCTTCACCGTCAGCAGCCGCCTACTCCCCGCCTAGATGCACGTCACTGCCCATGTACTTGCCGCTCGGGAACTTTGTATCGGAGCGCTGCGCGTCGATGCGAAGCGTTACGCCGGTAGGCGTCGTGCCGTATAGGGTTTCGATTTCCGCGAAGGCCAGCAGCATGTGCTTGTCGACGATGGCCGCCATGGCGTCCTTGGTGACCAGGTAGTCGGCGATGGTGCTGTCGAGGCCGGCTCGTCTTGAATTACCGGGCTGCTCGGCGTTTGCTGATGAAGCAGCCTCGCCTTCAAAGATGCTGGCCTTTTCGCCGACATAGGCTCGCAGGGAATCGATGAGATCGTCGATCGCCTGCTTGTCGCCTTGTCTTGCGCGGGCCGCCAGGCCGCCGGCCCGGGAAAGGTTACGAATCAATCTGTCGAAATCGCTCATAATGTACTCCCCTTGTTGCCCAGAAGGCGTTTTTGCTCGTGTAGTGACTAACAAAGCGCCGACGATCTGCGCTATGTGTTACTCGTCAACGTTCTCTTCAACCAGCCGCGTATCGAAGGCCAAATGGCCGGCGATGTCAGTCATGGCATCGAACGGCCGTTCGTAGCTCCAGGCCGCATCGGCAATCTCTCCATCCTCTCCTTTGATGCTGTAGTAGCTGGCGTCGCCCTTGAACGGGCAGTGAGTCACCTTTGAAGAGCGGGTCAGGCGCGACATATCGATGTCTTCGTGCGGAATGTACTGACGTGAGGGGTAGCCGTTCTCTCGCAGTTCGATGGCGTTGCGGGTATCGGCGATGGGCGTTTCACCTACCAGCACCCGCACATGCCGAGAGTGAGGGTTCAGAGTGATGTGGCCTTCAGGGTCGTGGATCATGTTCACAAGCTCCAGGATTGGCTCTGATTCGCGCTGTTTTATTGCACCGTCACAACGAGCTTACGACCGCTACCGACGAATACCAATACGTCTGGAAATAGATACGCGACTCTCGTCGTATTTCGCCCTATTCATGAGGCATGAAAGGATAGGCGGCTATCTGGAACGGTGGTGATGCACAGCTTGATGTCACGCCATGTCGCACAAGGATGCGCTTGCATGTTCAGTACCGCTGCTATCGTCATATCGCTGCTTTGCTTGATGTTTTTCGCCTACCGGGGCTATTCGGTGCTGCTGCTGGCGCCGCTGATGGCAACGCTTGCGGTGCTGCTCTCCGGCGACATCGCCATGATGATGCCGATCTACACCGAGACCTTCATGGACGCCTTGGGGGTTATCTTCTCAAGTTCTTCCCGATCTTCCTGCTGGGGGCGCTGTTCGGACAGTTGATGGCGGATTCAGGGGCGGCCGGTACCATCGCCAACTGGATTACCCGGGTGCTCGGTGAGAGGCATGCCATTTTGACGGTGGTGCTGGCCTGCGGTTTGCTCACCTATGGAGGGGTATCGCTGTTCGTCGTGGCCTTTGCCATCTACCCCATCGCTCGGGAGCTATTCCGCGCTGCAAATATTCCCAAGCGATTGATTCCGGCGACCATTGCCCTGGGCTCGTTTACCTTCACCATGACCGCCCTGCCCGGCACGCCGGCGATTCAGAATGCCATCCCAATTCCTTACTATGGCACCAATGCCTTCGCGGCACCGGGGCTTGGCATCATTGCGGCCATCATCATGTTCAGCGTGGGCTGGTGGTGGCTCAATAGCCGCGCAAGCAAGGCCAAGGCCGCTGGCGAAGGCTATGGCGCGCATAACGAAGATGGTGAGGTCAGTCTCGACCCAGTCGAGAGCGCCGGCGCCGCCCGGGATGAGATGCCCTTCTGGCTGGCCATTGCGCCGCTGGTGCTGGTAATTGGCGTCAATGCGCTGTTCACCTACGGCATTTTTCCCAATATCGATCTCAGCTACCTGAACAATGAGTTTCCGGATCTCGAGGTGGCCAATCAGACCGGCCTCTGGGCAATCATCATTGCACTGCTCGTTTCCTGCGCCTGGCTGATCGTGACCTGTTTGAACCGCTGGCATAACTTGCAGGACACGCTCAACCGGGGGGCCACGGGCTCAATGCTGCCGATCTTCAATACCGCCTCGGAAGTGGGCTATGGCGCAGTCATTGCCTCACTAGCAGGCTTCATGATCATCCGCGATACGGTGCTGGGGATAGCGCCGAACAATCCATTGATTTCCGAGGCGGTGGCAATGACCACCCTGGCGGGCATCACCGGGTCGTCTTCCGGCGGGCTTAGCATCGCACTCGAGACCCTGGGCAGCGATTATCTGCAGCTGGCTCAGCAGGCGGGCATCAGCCCAGAGCTGATGCACCGGGTTGCGGTAATTGCCGCCGGCGGCTTCGATACGCTGCCCCACTGCGGGGCGGTAATCACCCTGCTCTCCATTTGTCGACTGACCCATCGCCAGTCCTACTTGAATATCGCCATGGTAACCATTGCCATCCCGATGCTGGCGGTCATCAGTATCATCACCCTGGGCACGCTGTTCGGCTCGTTCTAGACTGCCTCACTTGCCACCATGTAAGCGCCGGTGAAGCGCATGCACCTCCTCAGCGAGCTCGGGAATGGGGCCCTCGACGGGGACGTCAGGCGCAACGTCCTGGATGGGCAGCGGCCGCACCGGCGGTAGCGCGACATTCATATCGGATAGCCAAACCGTCAACTGCTCGGAAGAACTCACATAAACGATGCGCCCCAGCCCCACCCAACCATGGGCGGCGGCGCACATCGGGCAATGCTCGCCGGAGGTGTAGACCGTGGCCTTGGCGCGCTCATCCGGCGCCATGTTTTCCGCGGCCCAGCGCGCCAGCGCGAATTCCGGGTGCCGAGTCGAATCCCCATTGGCAATGCGGTTACGGTCTTCCGCCAGCACCTTTCCCTCGGCGCTGACCAGCACGCTACCAAAAGGCTCGTCACCGGCTTCGAGGGCTTCCGTTGCCAATTCCACGCAGCGACGCAGGTGTTGCATATCGGTCTCGTTCATCATTGCTCCCATGATGCGGCCAAGTTGATCTGATACTGTAGACCATAACCGTTTCCAAGAAGCATGAGCCGATCATGAGCTGCGTCTTCTGTGGCATCGTCAAGTGCCAGGCCTGAGTGCCAAAGGAACCGTTATTCTCGTTCGCCATCACGAAAGTTCAGGAATTCGCTTCGCTCTCTCGTCTAAGCCTCTTGACCCCTTCGATAACACCCAGGATCACTGCGCCGACGATCAGGCCGAACACCATGTTGAACAGCGTCGATCCCAGTGGCTGCAGAACGGCACCCGCGGTGGGGATTTCGCCGGCAACGTCGACAATATCTTCTATGGCGTGCTCGACGAGGGGAAGGCCGTGGGTCAGGATACCGCCACCGACCATGAACATGGCAGCGGTACCGACGAACGATAAAGTCTTCATCAGATACGGCGCGGCGGTGACGATGCCATTGCCGACGGTTTGCGCGAAGGAGCTGCTCTTTTCGCTGAGATAGATGCCCAGGTCATCGAGCTTGACGATACCCGCCACCAATCCAAAAACCCCGACGGTCATGAACAATGCGATACCGGACACGACGATGACCTGCAGCATCAGATCGGCGCCGGCCACGGTGCCCAGGGTAATCGCGATGATTTCCGCGGAGAGAATGAAGTCGGTGCGAATGGCGCCCTTGATCTTCCTCTGCTCGAACTGACGCGGATCAACATTGGGATCGGTCAACGCCTTTCTGGCGTTCTCGGCATCTTTATCCTCAGGATGCAGAAACTTGTGTGTCAGCTTCTCTGTGCCTTCGTAACATAAGAAAGCGCCCCCCAGCATCAGCAACACAGTGACCATCCAGGGGATGAAGGCACTGATCAACAGTGCTGCGGGCACGAGAATGAACTTGTTGCGAAACGAGCCTTTCGCCACCTCCCAGACCACCGGCAACTCTCGAGCAGCCTTGACGCCGGTGACCTGCTGCGCGTTTAGCGCGAGATCGTCTCCCAACACGCCAGCGGTCTTCTTCGCGGCGACCTTGGTCATCACCGAAACGTCATCGAGCATCGCTGCGATATCGTCTAGCAGAGTAAGTAAGCTGGCTCCTGCCATCGGTCATCCTCAATTGAAGTGGGCACGCGATCTACTATACAGGCGTTTCGCTGGGGCGCGATTGTCTACAGGTTATCGCGCTCTTGATTGAGCCGATGAATTTTCTCATCCGCATCCTTTTGTAGCGCATGCCTGGAGCGATTCATCTGCGCCCGAGGGGTTTCATCTTGAATACTCGCCAGGTTGGCATGGACGGTCAGCAATACAGCACTCAAATCGGCGTGAATGAGTACGCCGCCACCGCCCCCGGGGTCGCGTGCGTGATCGTGGCATCACGAAAGTTTTCCAACGACATGCTCCAGACCTGGGCACCCATGAGTGCTTACTCCTTTTGGGTCAGCACGCCTTCACGGGAGAGTTGGTAATGGGCAAGGTCATCCGCCAGAAACAACCGTCCCTGATAATGATGGCAGGCCTCGTTTTCGATATCCGCGATCGACGGTGAGGCACGACGATCGTACTGATAGCGCGGGCTGAAATGAGTCAGCACCAGATTTGCCATATCGATACGTTGAGCGAAGCTCGCCACATCGCCTGCGGTGCTATGCCGGTTGTTGGTACCCAGGTGCTCGACAACGTCCCGAGTGTAGGTGGCTTCGTGTACCAGCACATCAGCGCCTTCACAAAAATGCTCGAGCACGCCTGGAGAGTCGTTGTCGCCGGTGATCACGACCTTCCTGGGTCGTCGGCCCGGCAGTAACACCTCCTCGCTTGTCACCCGGCTACCGTCTTGCAGCACGACATCCTCGCCGCGATGAAGCCGCCCCCAGTCCGGACCTCTCTCCACTCCCAGCGTTTCCAGGCGCTGGGGATCGAGCTTGCGCTCGATATCCTTCTCGATAAAGGCATAAGCGTAGGACGCGACGCCATGAGATAGCGCCGCAGCCTCGATTATGAAATCGGGAAGGGTGAAAGGCTCAGACAGCGACTCGACATCGATGAATTCGATAGGATAGGTCAGATGCAGACCGGTCGTTGCCTGCACCGCATCGAGAAACGACTTGATCGGCTGTGGTCCGATGATCGTCAGCGGCGCTCTCCGGCCCATCATGGAAGCGCTGGAAAGAAGCCCCGGCAGGCCGTAGCAATGATCCCCATGCACATGGGTGATCAGAACGGCATCCAGCCGATTGAGGGAGAGCGGCGTGCGCAGCACCTGCTGCTGGGTACCCTCGCCGCAGTCGATCAGCACCCAGGATTTGCCCGAGGCTTTCTTGATCGCGGCGGCAGTGACATTGCGCGCCTTGGTCGGCACGCCCGCGGACGTGCCAAGAAAGAGGATCTCCACGAGTACCGCCCGCGCCTAGGGTGCCGTGGCCGTTTCGCGTTTTTCGACTACCCCGGGAATCGGGTCCGTCGGGCCTGGGAACTGCCCTTTCAGCGCATCCACGCCACGCTGCGGGTTGGCAAGCGGAATCAGATCCTGACGCTTGCGACGACGCTCCTGGGTATCGATACCCATGCGTCGATCACGCTGCTCGATGAGTTCCCCGTACGCCTGGCCAAAGCGATTGAAGGACCAGGCCAGACGCGGCTCACCCAAGGGCAACTGAACCCGTCCGCTCTGATCCGGGTTGGTATCCCAGGTATGCCAGGTCTTGCCGTAGCTGTTCATCTTGCTCTGCATCAGCGCATGATCCGCCTTGTCCGGCAAGCCGGGCGCGACGAGCTGGCCCGAGAGAATTTCACCGTTGTGAGGGTGCCAGTACTGCTTTTCTTGTTCGGGGAGCTGCTCGAACAGGCGCTCGGAAATGATGTATTCGATACCGTTGAGATTGGCCTGGGCGGTATTGCCATCGAACAACGCGCACTGAGCGAAATCCTCGTTCTTCTGGGTGCAGAAATGATGTGCTTCCATTTGATGGGCAGGGTCGTTCTTCATGGGATGAAAGCCGACCAGGTAGACATTCATCGGCCCGAGCGGGGCGGTGGTTTGTAACGCCGCGGCCCCGGCTTCAAGCACGTTAGTCTTGGTGGATTCCTGCCCTCCCGGCGGCGTGACTTGAGGCGATCGATCGCCCATGCCGGTACAGCCGGCCAATACCAGTGCCGTGGACATGACAAGCAGCGGATACCGACGCCATTGGATATGGATCATTCCTTGACCTCCTGTGCTTTCCTGGCAACAACTTATGGATAGCACTTTTTTACAAATAGCGCCCTGCGGAGCCGATCACCGTGACCAGTAGCCCCAGCGCCAGATTGATGGCGATCGTCAGACGAATCTTGTTAAGTTGGGTGCCGCCCTCGGACCAGGTCTGCTCGCTCACCGCCTTCTTTAAACGCTTGAAAGGGGCGAAATAGAGATGAGCGAAGATCAGCATCATCACGATGCCCAGGGCCAGCATCGAATGCACGTGACCACCCACGTTGGCCATGCCGCCAAAGCCAACGAAAATCAGCCAGAAGCCGGTCGCCAGCAATACTACAATCGACACCCATACCCAAGGAAAGAAACGGCGGAATACCTGGCTCCATAGCGTCAACCTCATGGGCCGTTCGAGCAGACTACCCGCCACCGGGCGCAGCGCCACATAGGCGAAGAACATGCCACCTACCCAAACCACCGCAGCCAGTAGGTGTAATGCGATTGCAATTGCCATACGTTCCTCTCGGTCTCAGTCTGTTTACTCACTCAATTCACTTGCTCACACCGGGTCTTGCGGCGCTCGAAGTCATCGACGAACTCATTCATGACCGTTGCATCGTAGGCGCGAAGACCGCTGACCACCAGTTTCTTCGACCCGCTGCCAACCGGCTCGCCCTGGCTGAGCATCCGAAACTCCAGATGCGCATCGCCCCGCTTGCCGTTGACCTCGAAAGAGGAGCCGGCAAATTCGACCTCAAGCGAGGCGATATCCAATGAATTCAGCATGAAGCCCATGCTGTCGTAGATCACCAGTGGGCGCTGGGGATTGAACATGACCCCCTGCTGCTCCATCAGCGGCTTGAGATAGTGCGGGAAATTGCGTCCGGAAAAAGCGATATAGCGGCAGGTAAAGGCTTCGATCACCGCAGGATCACGGGTTGTCTCGCCGCTACGCTCCACGATCAGCACCTCCTTGCCGGACGTGTCGCTCATGACAAGCGTGCCATCGGAGCATTCATTGATTTCCAAGGGCATGTCGGCTCCCACCATGCCGCGGAAATAGAAGCTCATTTGCTGGGACAATCCATGGTGAGCCAACACCAAGGCAAACAGGAGATCCCCTGGAACGCAAAAGCGCCGAGCGTCCGGATCGTGGATCGGGTTATAGTCATCCGCCATCTGCTTGGCGAAACGACTGGCCTGTTCGGCGGAAATGCAAAAACGTCCATCCCTGACCGTGTAGTAATCATCAAGAAACATGCAATCTGTCCATGCATTGGAAACCAAGACCAACGAACTCTTCGTCTGTCGTATCATGAAACTGAAAGGGGCTGCCACAACATGCCTGAGAATTCTGCCACAGAGTACGCAGATACACCGCTTGTTGCAGGCATGGAATCACATGACATTCTGGTTACAGAAGCCTTAGCCCGCAATCACGCTTTTTGAGGAAATATCATCATGAATGCACCCTGTAACGCGGAACGCTCGACGCTGCTCGTCGTCGATCTGCAGGAACGCCTCATGCCGGTGATCCACGAAGCCGAAAACGCCGTCGCCCGCGCCCGGGTGCTCATCGATGCGGCCAAGCTACTCGAAATTCCCGTCATCGGTACCGAACAGAATCCGCTCAGCCTTGGCCCCAGCGTTTCGCCACTACGCGAACGGTGCGATGAAATGGTTACCAAGATTCATTTTGATGCCTGCACCGAAACGCCCCTGCTCGATCATTTCGGGCAGGGACGTGATGAGGTGATCGTGGTCGGCTGCGAGGCCCATGTCTGTGTACTGCAAACCGTGCTCGGCCTGTTACGACAGAACTACCGGGTATGGCTGGTTAATGATGCCATCGGCTCCCGGAACTCACTCGACAAGGCCGCCGCCATCGAACGCGCGCGGGGTGCCGGTGCGTGGCCCGTCACCAGCGAGATGGTGGTGTTCGAATGGCTGCACCACTGCAAGCATCCCAAGTTTCGCGAAGTTCTGAAGCTGGTGAAATAAGAAGGAGGGTTCAGCGGCCAGATTCGGTCCCGGCGTCAGCCGCTCCGGCCAGCGCAGCAGCATGATGGCAAGCACGTTGCGATGCTCCCCGGCAGAAAGCCCGGTGCCGCCGTCCTCCGCCGGGATCATCCGCGCCCGCGGATCGTATTTTCGCCTCAACGCCTGTTTGATGCGCACGAGCGCGGGATCTGTCCGACGCTCCAGGAGCTGGAAACCAAGACCAACCTCGGTATAGATATCGGCCTTGGTCTCATCCAGGATCCGCTCGATATTGGCGGCGAAATAGTCCAGCACCCAGCCATACTCCGCCTCGCTGACCGAGTGCTGATAATAGTCGCTGGCGGCGATCACGAAGTGGGTCAGCCCATAGATCTTGTTGCGAAAAGAGGCTTGAGAAAGCTGCGGGTCACGCTCCGGCGGATAATGGCGACGGAAGGCATCCAGCACCTCGCCGCGCAGATCGGCAATGCCCAACTGGTGCAGCGAATAGACCATGTTGGCGACCTGAGCGGCATAGTTCTCGATGACTGCGGAATCGCTAAGAAAGGCCTTGAAGTCCACCGTCTTCAGATATGTTAGCGCCTGCTGGTGGCCTGCGAACGCAGGCGTATCGAGTAGCCCATAGTCGTTAGCCATGTCGAGCTTGAATAGCAGATTCTTGGCGAAGGCGATATCCCCCCACTCCCCCAGCATCGACTTACGCCGACGCTGCTTCTCTGAACGCGCAGGATAACCATCGACGATGGCCTGGCTGCGCCGGGAAGGATAATCGGAACGTGCGAGCCCCGCGATATCGCGTTGTGTCGTCAGCGCCAGGCGAGCCGCATAGGCCTCGTTGATAGGCACATAACGCTGCTGGGCGGTGATGCGATAGAGCCGTTGGGTATAGTGGCGCTGCTTGGACAGGCTGAGCGTGAAAAGCTCTGACTCGTAGCGGGTCTGGATGGCCTCGGCGATTGCCTGATCGTTGAGTTCGGCATCGCTCGAACCAGTCGAGGCGCAAGCCGTGAGCAACACCACCACCATGAGCGCGGCTGCGCTGTGCAACGCGCGAATGTAGCCAAGCTGAAGACGGCCAGTCTGTCGCATCGATGCCACCGCAGCCTGTTCGTGGTAACCCTCATCCTCGACCAGGCGTCAGCGTTTTTCCAGAATTGCAATCAACGCAGGCACCAGGGTTTCGCCATGCCCCGCCTCGTTGACCTCCCGATAGAGGGTCTCGATGGCCCCCGCCACCTCCCGCGACGCCCCCAGGTCCTCGGCCATGGCATTGTAATAGCCGACATCCTTCAAGGTATTGGCCAGGCTGAAGCGAAAGCCCGACGGGTCCTCGCTGGTAATGAACGGTCGCAGGCGCTCGAGGATCACCCCTCCGCCGCCACCGTTACCCAATACCTCGAGGAAGGCATCATCGGCGATACCCGCGCGACGCGCGGTGGCGGTCGCTTCAGCCAGCACGGCGGTGAAGCCCAGGGAGACGTAGTTATGCAGCAGTTTCAGCTTGTGGCCTGCCCCCACGGGTCCGCCATGCACGATGTGCTCGGCAAAGCTTTCCAGCAACGGTCGAACCTCAGCAAATAGCTCATCCGATGCGCCGACGAGAAGGTTGAGTCGCCCCTCCTCGGCTTCCTTGGGGGTGCGGGTCATGGCCGCATCGAGAAAACGTCCGCCGCGCTCGGCGACCCGCTCGGCGATGGCGACCGTCGAACTGGGAATCGCCGTGGAGCAATCGATCACGATAGCGCCCTGCTTGAGCCCCTCCAGCACGCCATCCGGCTCGAAGAGCACCGCCTCGACCTGAGGCGTGCCGGTCACACACAGGATCACCACTTCCGAGGCTTCGGCAACCTCCCGGGCGCTTTGCTTCGAAACCGCGCTCTCACCAATAAGGTCATCAACGGGCTGATTGCCCGGATGATCGAGGAAGCTCAGCATATGGCCATGGCGTAACAGATTGCGACCGATACCGTGGCCCATCAGACCCACGCCGATCAGGCCGACGTTGCAAGAACCGTTCATTGCTAGAACTCCCTATAATGAATGCTTAGCCATGACGGATGGCTATGGTCTTGATCCGGGTATAACTCTTCAAGCCTTCGAAACCTTTCTCGCGACCATATCCCGAGCGGCCGACACCCCCGAAGGGCAATTCGATACCCCCGGCCGCACCGTAGTTATTGACGAACACCTGGCCACTACGAATGTGTTTGGCCAGGCGCAACTGGCGCCCTCCATCCCGGGTCCAGATGCCGGCACACAAGCCAAAGTCGGTGGCGTTGGCCAAGTGTACGGCCTCTTCTTCGTTCTCGAAGCGCTGCACTGCCAGCACTGGACCAAACAACTCCTCGTTGAGCACCGCATGACCATCGGGAATATCGATCAGCACCTGCGGTACCACGAAGTACCCTCCGGGCGGTGCATCGTCGGCAAGGCGGCCTTTGGCCAATACTCGGATGCCATCATCGCGCGCCGCCGCAAGCAGCGACTCGAGCCGGTCGCGCTGGCGGGCATTGATCAATGGACCGCAGTCCGGATCGTTCTCGCCGACATCACAACGCAACTCGGAGAATAGAGCCGTGAGTCGCGACAGCACCGCATCGAAACAGGACGCCTCGATCAACAACCGGCTACCCGCCGAGCAGGTCTGACCGGCGTTTTGAATGATGCCGCGCACCGCCGCCGCCAAGGCGGCATCCATGTCCGCATCCGCGAACAGTACTTGAGGCGACTTGCCACCCAGTTCCAGGGTCACCGGCACATGATGTGTCGCAGCGGATTGGGCAACCAGCGTGCCGGTCGCCGGCGAGCCGGTGAAGGACAGATGATCGATCGGCGCATGCGCCGCCAATGCTTCACCGGCCTCGCTGCCCAGCCCCGGGATCACGTTCAGCACCCCCGGGGGCAGCCCATTTTCCTGGGCCAGTTGGGCCAGACGCAGCACACTCAGGCAGGCATCCTCGGCGGGCTTGAGCACGATCGTGTTGCCCGCCGCCAGAGCCGCCGCCACACAGCGACCGAATATCTGCGAAGGATAGTTCCAGGGAATGATCTGTGCGCAGACCCCGAACGGCTCGCGTAGCGTCATCACCGCATAGTCGGTCTCGAAGGGAATCGTCTCGCCATGCAGCTTGTCCGCGGCGCCGGCGTAGAAACGGAAATAGCGCGCGCAGGCCGCGATATCGCCCCTGGCCTGGCTGATCGGTTTGCCGGTGTCGGCGCACTCCAGAGCGGCAAGAGTCTCGGCATCTTCATCTATCTTGGCGGCAAAGGAGAACAGCCACTCGCCACGAAGTCGGGCCGACCAGTCATGCCACTTTACTGAACGGCTTCCCAACTGCCCCTCGAAAGCCTGGCGAGCCGCCGTGACCGCCTCCTCGACCTGCGCCGCCTGACAGCGGGCGATCTCGGTCAGCGTCTTGCCCGTGGCGGGCGCCTCGACACTCAGCGTGTGGGATGTTTGCACCCACTCTCCACCGATCAACGCGGCGCAGGGCGGCATGTCAGGATGGTGGCTCATTGTCGTTCTCTCCCATTTCAATGCAGCGTCAATACAGCAGATCGACCAGCCCCAGGGATATCCAGGGCATGTAGGTGATCGCCATCAAACAGGCCAGCACCACCAGCACGAAGCGCAGCAGCCAGGGAATGAGCTGATCGATGGAGAGCTTGGCCACGGCGCAGGCGGCAAACAGATTGACCCCTAGCGGCGGCGTGAACATCCCCAAGGCCAGGTTGACCACGACGATCAATCCAAAATGCACCGGATCGATGCCGTACTGCATCGCGATGGGGGTAAAGATCGGCGCCAGCACCAGAATTGCCGCCGAGGTCTCGACGAACATGCCGATGATCAGCAGCATGACGTTGACCGCCAGCAGGAAGGCGACCGGGCTCTCGAAGGCCTTGTTGACCCAGACGGCCACCTCGCCGGGGAGTCCTGAACGGCTGATCAAGAAACTGAACAGGGCCGCGGCGGCGATGATCAGCATGACTGCTGCCGTGGAGATCACGCTGTGGCGCAGGATCGGCACCAGCTCCTTGAAACTCAGCTCGCGATAGATCAGACCGCCGACGATCAGCGCATAGAACACCGCTACCGCCGAGGCCTCGGTGGGCGTGAATATCCCGCCATAGATGCCGCCGATGACCACTACCGGCATCAGCATGGCCGCCCAGGCACGCTTGAAGGCAGTGGGGAACTCCTGACGATCCTCACGGTCGCGCAGGCCATAGCCCCGGACCTTGCAGAACAGATAGAGGAACAGCAGCAGCGCGCCGCCAATCAACAGACCCGGCCCGATACCGGCGATGAACAGCTTTCCGATGGAGGTATCGGTGCTGACGCCATACAGGATCAACGGAATCGAGGGTGGAATGAGTACCCCCAATTCGGCGGACGAGGCCTGTATCGACGCCGCCAACGGCTTCGGGTAGTCGTGCTTGACCATCGCCGGAATCAGGATCGAGCCGATGGCGAAGGTGGTCGCCACGCTGGAGCCGGAGACCGCGGCGAACAGCATGCAGGTCAGCACGCAGGTCATCGCCAGGCCGCCCTGCAAACCGCCAACCACGGACTTGGCCAGATCCACCAGACGCTGCGAGATACCTCCGGCGGCCATCAGGTTGCCCGCCAGGATGAAGAACGGAATCGCCATCAGCGGAAAATTGTCGATGCCCACGAACATCTGTTGCGGCACCAGCAACAACGGCAGGCGGGAGAAGAATTCGATGCCGATGATCGAGGCCAATACGATGGAAATCGCGATCGGCACGCCCAGGGCGAACAGGATCACCAGCGACAAGGCGATGGCGGCATTCATCGACGCGTCCCCTCTTTATGGGTAATGGACGAAGACGCTACATCTTCCTCGTTCGTGCTGGATGACGACTCATCGGCTATGGCTTCATCGTGCGCCGGCCCTATCGCTTCGCGACCCGTGGCCTGGGCAAGCAAACGCGCCAGTATCGCGATCAGCGCGAATCCGGCACCTACCGGCATCGCCGCATAGGCCCAGGCGATCGACACTTCCAGACCGGAGAGCATCTGGGAGCGCACCCGCAACATCATGGCCGACCCAAAATAGATCAATACCAGCAACACGATGACGCAGCACAGCGCGATCAACACCTCGAGCCAGATCAAGCGTCGCGCCGGCAACAACTTGTAGATGACTTCGACGGACATCATGAAACCGCCGCGGAACCCCGCCGCAGCCCCCAGAAACACACACCAGATCATGGTCGAACGCGAGATCACCTCGGACCAGGTCGAGGGAGAATCAAGCACGAAGCGTGTGATGACCTGATAGAACCCCAGGGTGACCGAGACGATCAGCATGACGATCGCCCCCAACATCGCCAGCCGGGTCGTCTGATGCTCGACACGCAGAAACAGATTCACCATTGCCGCCACCACTTAGAAAACGCTCGACGCCATGGCGCCGCCGAGCGTAGGTTTACCTGTTTCAACAGTCGCTGGCGCGAATACGCTCCAGCATTTCATCTCCGTACTGATCGGTATAAATCTGATACGCGGGTTTGACCGCCTCCTGGAACGGCGCCTTGTCGATGTCCGTTTCCACCGTCATGCCTTTTTCGCGCAGCATCTCCACGCCTTCTTTCTCGAGCCGGGAGACTTCTTCCCGAGTCGCCTTTGCCGAGGCTTCAGCCGCCTGCTTAAACCAGCCGCGCTCTTCTTCGCTCAGGCCATCCAGCAGAATCGGCGATCCCAGCACGATCGCCGGCGAATAGACATGCCCGGTCAGCGACAGATGGTCCTGAACCTCCCAGAACTTGGTCGCCACGATCACCGTAATCGGATTTTCCTGGCCATCCACGGTGCCTTGCTGCAAGGCGGTGAACACCTCGGGGAAGGCCATCGGCGTGGGGTGCACGCCCATCTGTTCGAAGGCCTCCATGTGCACCTTGTTCTCCATGGTGCGCACCTTGAGACCTTCGGCATCTCCGGGTGTCTTCACGGCCCGTTGGCTATTGGTCATATGGCGAAAACCGTTCTCCGTCCAAGCCAGCCCCACCAGATTGTGGTCACTCATCTTGGTGAGCAATTCCTGACCGATCTCGCCATCCAGCACGCAGCGTGCCTGGTCATAATCCTCGAACAGAAACGGTAGATCGAGCACGTAGGTTTCCGGCACGAAGTTGCCCAGCGGACCAGTAGAGGTAATCACTACATCCACGGTGCCGATCTGCAATCCTTCGATCATGGCCCGTTCACCACCCAAGGCGCCGGAGGGATGCTCGGTCACCTTGAATTCGCCGTCGCTGAGTTTTTCGAGGGTTTCCTTGAAGGCATCGGCGCCCACTGAATAGTGGGAACTGTCCGACAGCGTATGCCCCAGCGTCACGTTCTGTGCCGCCTGGGCGTTCAGCGTGATCATGGTCAGGGCTGCAGTGGTAGCCCCCGCAACGGCCAGGGCGAGAGTACGGCGTACGAATCTGTCTTTCATTGTTATAACCTCGTTTTGCAGTGACACACTTGGATATCCTTCAACGCTGAGTCGAAGGATCAGGGTCGTTCGTCGAGAAACGCCTCGACGATTTCATTGAAATCCTTGTCTCCTGCGAATCCCAGTTGCCGAGCACGCAGATTTTCGAACCTGCCCGGCCAACTGCCCACGATGGCCTCGATACGCGGATCGGGTTCATGACGGACAAGGGCCAGGGCCTCGTCACCAGCATGCTTACGTAGCACCTCGAGCATAGCGGCCACGCTTACCGTAATCCCAGGCAGCATCAGGCTGCGCGAGGCGCCGAAGGCGTCGCCGGGCACTTCAGCGCCATGCAGCAAGGCATCGGTCACCCGGCGCGGGGACATCACGAACAGATCGAGATCGGTAGGTACCGGACACACCGCCTCTTCGCCATTGAGGGGTTCGCGCAGAATGCTCGAGGCAAAACTCGAGGCGGCGGCATTGGGACGACCAGGACGAATGACGATGGTCGGCAGACGCAGCACCCGACCGTCGATCAGCCCGCGCCGACTGTAATCGTTGATCAGCAGTTCGCTCATGGCCTTCTGGGTGCCGTAGGAGCTTTGTGGCGTCAGGGCGGTCATGTCATCGAGCACGTCGGGCAATGTGCCACCATAAACGGCTATCGAGCTGGCCATGATCAGACGCGTGGCCGTGAGCTCGCGGGCACGACAGCCTTCCAGCAAGGCACGCGTGGCATCGAAGTTGACCGTCATGCCCAGGTCGAGATCCACTTCTGCCGCCGAGCTGACCACCGCGGCAAGATGAAAAATTACATCTGGACACCCGCTCAGGATGTCATCCAGCGCCCCTGGTGAGGTGATATCGACGGCGTGGGAAACACTCTCGAACGGCGTATTCGAGGGTGCCTCGGCCTCCACCTGATCGATCAGGGTCAAACGCGACAGCGGTTGCCCATTCAACTTGCCACGCTCGATGAGCTTGCGGGTCAATCGTTGACCGAGGAAGCCGGCGGCGCCGGTGATGAGGACGTGCATGGCGGATTCCTTGTTGTCCTTGTGTCAGTCGCGCGGAAAACGCGCTTCGAGTTCAGCAACCTGCTCACCGGTCAGGCAGCGCGGGTTCTGGCCGCGCAGCAACAGAAACAATTTGGCGGTTTCCTCGAGTTCCTCGGTGGCATACACCGCGGCCTCCAGTGACTTGCCGGCCACCACCGGGCCATGATTGGCCAGCAGTACCGCACTGTGCTTGCCCGCCAGGCCCTTGACCGCATCGCCCAGGCTCGGATCACCAGGCACGTGATAAGGCACCAGCGGCAGCCTGCCGACACGCATCACGTAGTAGGCGGTCAGCGGCGGAATACAGTCATGAGGATCGATCTCGGGCAGGCAGGAAACCGCCACCGAATGCGTCGAATGCAGATGCACGATCGCCTCGGACTGGGGGCGCTCGCCGTACATCGCCATGTGCAGGAAGCTTTCCTTGGTCGGCTTGTCGCCGTCCAGTACCCGTCCTTCGCGATCCATGCAGGTGATACGCGCCGGATCGAGGCGCCCCAGGCAGGCACTGGTGGGGGTCATCAGCCAGCCGCCATCATCGAGACGCACGCTGATGTTGCCGCTGGAACCCATGGTCAGGCCGCGATCGAACAGCGACTTGCCGTAGACGACGATCTGCTCGCGCAGCTGATTGATGTCCCGAACGCTCATGGCTGTTCCCCCTCTGCGCTCATGGCTGTTTCTCTCCTGGCAGTGCATCGAAGGCACGGGAGAAGAAGTCGACACCGCCGAAGTTGCCCGACTTGAGCGCCAGTGACAGCGGCGCCTCACGCCCGTCGACAGTCGTCTGAGTCCAGGGCACGCCGGGATCGATCTGCTCACCGATACGCAGCTCCGTCACTTCCAACGCGGACACCACGGCCCCGGAGGTCTCGCCGCCGGCGACCACCAAGCGGCCCACGCCTTCCGTGACCAGTGTCTTGGCCAAGCCGGCCAGGGCACGCTCGACCAGTTCCCCGGCCCTCGCTGCGCCGAGCCGGTGCTGGGCGGCCTTGACCTTCTCCGGCGCTGCCGAGGCATAGATCAGCACCGGCGCCGAACTCTCTTCATCGAACAAACGCTCTCGCGCAAACGTCAATGCCTGCTCGATCTGCTCATCGCTCTCGGCAAGCGCCAAGGGGTCCAGGGCGAAACCTTCATGACGCGAGAGGAAATCCTCGACCTGGCCCAGAGTGGCTTGAGAACAGCTGCCGGAGAGCACCAGGGCGGCGCCGCTGGCAGGCGCCAGGCGCCCGGGATCAGCCACCGGGTCCAGCCAGCCGAGGCGCCGATATTCCGCAGGCAGCGCCTGACCCAGTCCGGAGCCGCCGGTAACCAGAGGAAATTCAGCTACGGCGGCCGCTATCACCTCGAGATCGGACTCATCGAGGGTGTCGCAGATCACATGGCGCACGCCTTGTTCACCCAGGGACTTGAGCCGCGCCCGCGCCGCATCGGCGCCTTCGGCCAGGATCGGGCGCGCCAGCAAACCGACCGAATGCGGGGTCTGGCGCGACAGTACCCTCACCAGGTCGGCATCCGTCATCGGGTTCAGCGGATGGTGCTGCATGCCGCTGTCGTTGAGCAGTCGATCGCCCACGAACAGATGCCCTTGGTAGACAGTGCGACCGTTGATCGGAAAGGCCGGCACCATCACGGTATGTTGACTGCCCAAACGCTCTTGTTGTGTCGCCCGAAGACGCTCTGCTTGAGTCGCCCGGAGACGCTCCAGCAAGGCATCCGCCACCGGGCCGATATTGCCCTCGTCGGTGGAATCGAAGGTGGAGCAGTATTTGAAGAAGAGTTGCCGGGCGCCCTGCTCGCGCAGCCAGTCCAGCGCCGCCAGGGAGTCATTGACCGCCTCCTGGACCGGGCAAGTGCGGGACTTGAGCGCTACCACCACGGCGTCCACGTCATCCAGCGCCAGCGCCGTCTGGGGCACGCCGATGACCTGCAGGGTACGCATGCCGGCGCGTACCAGGTTGTTGGCCAGATCGGTGGCACCGGTGAAGTCGTCGGCGATGGCGCCGAGCACGATGCTCATGATCTTATCCTCGTCCGTCGCTGTCATTGGCCGCGGGCAGCTCGAAACCGGACAGGCGCTGATACACCTTGATCACCGCCGAGTCGTCCTCACGACCAAGACCCGCCCCGCTGGCGGCGGTGAACTGCTGCAGGGCGCTTGCCGCCACCGGCATCGAAAAGGTCAATTCACGCCCGGTCTGATGCACGATATTCAGATCCTTGACGAAGATATCCACCGCCGACAGCGGCGTGTAATCCCCCTTGAGGATATGCGGCACGCGGTTCTCGAACATCCAGGAGTTGCCCGCCGAGTGGGTGATCACGTTGTACAGCGTCTCCGGGTCGATCCCCATGCGAATACCCAGCGCCATGGCTTCGGCGGCGGCGGCAATGTGCACGCCGGCCAGGTGCTGATTGACCAGCTTGACGCTGGAACCGGCGCCCGGCTCGGCGCCTAGCCGGTAGACCGTGGCGGCCATGGCGTCCAATGCCGCCTGCCCCTTGGCATAGGCCGCTTCACACCCCGAAGACATGACCGACAACTCCCCCGAACGGGCCTTGGCGGCACCGCCGCTGATCGGCGCATCGAGCAGGAGCAGGTTTGCAGCGGAAAGACGTTTGCCCAACGCCTTGGCGTAGCTAGGCGGGATAGTGGCGCATTGAATGATCAGGCTGTTCGGCGCCAACGTGTGGGCCAGCCCATCGTCTCCGAACAGCACGGATTCGACCTGATCGGCGTTGACCACCACCACCAGCACCACGTCGCATTCGTCCGCCAGTTCCGCAGGGCTCGCCACGCTGCGTCCGCCGCTTGCCATGAAGGCTTCGCGAGCCATGGCTGAAACATCGCAGCCAATCACTTCAAGCCCAGCCTCGAGCATGGCAGTCGCCGTGCCGAGCCCCATGGCACCGAGGCCGACAACACCGACGGATGAGGTGTGATGATTAGACACTCGCTGGCTCCTCGTGGCGATAAAGCGCTTGTACTCTTGTATTTCCAGGGATGTCCCTAGCGAACAGGAATATCATGGCCATCAAATGTTAGCGCTAACATAATAGATAGATTAGTCTTCAGTTCAGAGCAAGCGGGCGAGTGAAAAACGTGACCAATGTCTAACGGAAAAGCTCGGCGACAGCGAAAGAGCGTCATGCAGCCCACCCTGACCGATGTCGCCCGGGAAGCCGGGGTGTCGGCGATCACGGTATCGCGGGTGCTCAACTCTCCCGATGCCGTGCGCCCCCGAACCCGCATCAAGGTCGAAAACGCCATCGACAAGCTGGGATATGTGCGCAACATGCTGGCGGGTAGCCTGGCGTCTGCCAGTTCCCGGGTGATCGCGGCGATCGTGCCATCGCTGTCGAATGTCGTGTTCATCGAGGTGATCAACGGTCTGCAGACCGAATTCGAGCGCCATGGCTATCAGATCCTGCTAGGCAACACCGATTACGACCTCGAACGGGAGTGTCAGCTAGTCAGGACTTTCCTGGGCTGGTCGCCCTCCGCGCTGATCATCACCGGGCTGCGCCATAGCGACGCTTGCCAGCGCCTCCTGCAACAATGGGAGGGTCCCATCGCGGAAATCATGGAATTGGGCGATGCCATCGGCCTCAATGTGGGGCTCGATCATATCGAGGCGGGGCGCTGCATGGCGCGCCATCTGCTGGAGAAAGAACATCGCCGCATCGTCTATGTCGCGGCGCAGATCGAACGGGACTATCGGGCCGGTTTGCGTTATGAGGGGCATCGGGAAGTACTGCAGGCGGCCGGCCTCGAGGCACCACTACTCGACATGAACCAGTTGGGTCAGTTTGAAACCGGCGCCCGAGCCCTCGACCAGATACTGGCTCAGCACCCCGGCGCCAGTGCAATCCACTTTGCCAACGACGATTTAGCCAGCGGCGCCCTGCTACATGCCAATCGTCAAGGCATTCGCGTGCCTCAGGATATCGCCATCGCCGGCTTCAATGGCCTGCCAATCGGCCAGCACGTCACCCCCCGACTGACCACCATCGTCTCGCCTCGAGAAGCCATTGGACGGATGGCGGCCCGGGAGATCATTGTGCGCCTCGAGGGCGAACACGCGCCCCACTCGAGTCACGACGTCGGCTTTATCCTGAGAGCCGGGGAAAGCACCTGACGATCGCCAAGCCCTCTCCCGACGGGCCTCACTCCCCGAAGTATTTCTCGTGCAGTTCGTCGAAGGTGCCGTCCTCCTTGACCTTTTCCATCGCCGCGTTGAAGGACTCGACAAGCGCCTTGTCGCGCTTGCGGAAGGCCGCGCCCACACCGGGTCCGTAGATCGACTCGGGGCCGGTCACCAATTCACCGACGCGCGTGAATTGATCGTTACCGAAGAGTGTTTCCTGGGCCAGGGGAAAAGCGGTGAATACCAGATCCAGGCGCTGGGCCTGCATGTCGTTGACCACGGCGCCGGAATCCCCATAGCGGCGGACCTCGGCCTTGGGGTAGAACTGAGTGACGTACTCATCCTGAATGGTGCCCTGCTGTACGCCGATGGTCGCCCCTTCGAGATCGCCCTCCTCCGGGTCGAAGTCGCCATCGCCTGGGCGACCCATACCGAAGGCACCTGGAAGTAGGGCTCGGAGAACAGCACCTGCCGGGACCGATCCTCGGTGATGTTCATCGACGAGGCGATGAAGTCGTACTTGCGCGCCTGCAGGCCGGGAATGATGCCATCCCAGGCCTGCTCGACCCACCGGCATTCGCGCTGCATCTGCTCGCAGGCGGCTTCGATGAGTTCCACCTCGAAGCCGGTGATGGTGCCGTCGGGCAGCTTGTATTGATACGGTTCGTAAGGAATGTCCACGCCGATTCGAAGCGTGTCCTGCTGCGCCTGGGCGTTTGCACCAAGCAGCATGGTCGCGGCCACTACGCCGGCTATTATCGTCTTGTTCATCCTCATTGTGACTCTGGCGCCGCGCGCCCTGACCTGCACCTAGGGGGCTGAAGGGCCAAGAAACCTTCGTGCGCCTGAGCGGCGCCCGGGAACTGCTCGGCGGCATCATGACCCTCACCGACGACCCCATACTACCGAAGATAGCGGCCAGGAATTGCCAGGGATCGCTCACTAGTGAAGTGGTGCGATGATGGCCCGAACAAGTCTCTCGGTGATGAGGCTAGGCATCGAGAGGCCTTACCTCATGATTCCTGCAAGCTGAATAAACCAGAGAACACAAGGGCTCTGCGCAAGTTGCTTGAATAAAGGTCACAAAAGATGGCTTTTTTATATTGCTTCCTGTGATGGCTAATACATATACTCAGACAAGAAATACTCGTAATACTTTTTTACTACCAAAAACTTCATTAAATAGGAGCAAGTAATGGGGTCTTTTACTGGCACTCAATTCGACGACATTATCGATATACGCAATGAACCGCTACAAGGGCCTGAAACAGGTCACAAAGTGAACGCTTTAGCTGGCTACGATACCGTTTATGGTAGCCCATACAGAGACAATATCTGGGGGGGTGGGCATGACGATGAACTTTATGGTTTTGGTAACGACGACTTCCTGAATGGAGAAGGAGGAAGCGACACCTTAGTAGGGGGAGCCGGAGACGATTTCTTAGTAGGCGGCATCGAAAGTATTCGTAGTGACACACTGGCCGGCGGCAAGGGCGACGATCGTCTCTCGGGTAATGAAGGAGATGACTTTTACGTTTACTTTCTCGGTGACGGAATTGATACGATCAATGACGAGCTAAGCCCTACGGGAGCATCTGGTTATGGAGGCGGCAACGATACCATTTACTTTCCCGATTTCAACCTCGCGGATATTGCCTATAAGCGAGCGGGCAACTCAGATGACTTGTGGTTATCTACGCTAGCGGATCTAGATGATGGGCGTCTTGATGCCGGCGTCGTCATCGAAGACTTCTATACCGGCAATGAAGGAACCACAGTAGAAGTCCTTCTAACCGGCGACAATTACAGCATCGACCTTACCAGCCTCTTGGTATGATACAAGGAAAACGACATGAGCACGATAAACACGAGTTACTCGCAATCTCCACACCCCCAGGCCACGCGTATCCATCATTCAGAAAGAATCGGCACATTCGATCCTGGTAATGCAAAAAAGGTCGAACCATCTTTCAAACTTCATCTCGATTCACTGAGAAATCCTGATCTCAATAAAGTTGCGGACAACAGCGACGAAAAAATATATTCACAAATCGAGAAGAATGGGAAAATCGTTGCCACGATTTACGATGGTGGCATTGCCAAGCTCTCGGGCGCCTACGGTCATCTCTCCCTGGATAGCACCAGCGCCAATCTTGCGGAGCGCCGAACGCAACAGATTGCCGACCTGATTGGTGGAACCATACATTTCGATCGTGACTGAAAGCGCACAGGTGGGCATCACTGATGCCCACCTTCAAGCCATCCTTACTCCAATACTGCAGGCATCCGAAATTCGCTAAGCGAATTCACTCCCCGAAGTACTTCTCCTGCAGCTCGTCAAAGGTGCCATCTTCCTTGACCTTTTCCATCGCGGCGTTGAAGGATTCCACCAGTTCCTTGTCGCGCTTGCGGAAGGCCGCGCCCACGCCGGGGCCGTAGATCGACTCGGGGCCGGTAACCAGTTCGCCGACGCGGGTGAATTGATCGTTGCCAAAAAGTGTTTCCTGGGCCAGCGGAAAGGCGGTGAACACCAGGTCCAGGCGCTGGGCCTGCATGTCGTTGACCACGGCGCCGGAATCCCCATAGCGGCGGACCTCGGCCTTGGGGTAGAACTGAGTGACGTACTCATCCTGAATGGTGCCCTGCTGTACGCCGATGGTCGCCCCTTCGAGATCGCCCTCCTCCGGGTCGAAGTCGCCATCCGCCTGGGCGACCCATACCGAAGGCACCTGGAAGTAGGGCTCGGAGAACAGCACCTGCCGGGACCGATCCTCGGTGATGTTCATCGACGAGGCGATGAAATCGTACTTGCGTGCCTGCAGACCGGGGATGATGCCATCCCAGGCCTGCTCGACCCACCGGCATTCGCGCTGCATCTGCTCGCAGGCGGCTTCGACGAGCTCCACCTCGAAGCCGGTGATGGTGCCGTCGGGCAGCTTGTATTGATACGGCTCGTAAGGAATGTCCACGCCGATTCGAAGCGTGTCCTGCTGCGCCTGGGCGTTTGCACCAAGCAGCATGGTCGCGGCCACGACGCCGGCTATTATCGTCTTGTTCATCATCATTACCTCACTTGTTGTTGTGACACTCAAAGCCCCGGGCGAGAGCCATTGCGAATACGCCCGAAGTTATTCTTTCGTTGCCAGTTCCCCGAGAGTGATCGAGTGAACCGGCGGGCGAATGTGGTAGTAGCCCACGGCATCCGGCGTCCAGTCGAGACGCCGGGCCAGCAGCCGGGTGACGCTCTCGCCGCACTGGCGCCCCTGGCAGGGGCCCATGCCGCAGCGGGTGAATGCCTTGAGCTGATTGGGGCCCGCGCCGCCCTGGGCGATGGCCAGGTCGAGTTCGCCGCGGCTGACGCTCTCGCAGCGGCACACCAGCGTGTCTTCCGGCTGGTCATCGAGCCACGCTTCGGGCAGGCGGAACATCCTTTCGAGCAAACTGCGCGCCTCGAGATCACGACGACGTGCCTTGAGTAGCGCGTGCCGTTCTCGCTGCCATTCCGGGTCGGCTTGCCCGATCTTATCCAACACAGCCAGCGCAGCCAGTTGGCCTTCTCGCTCGGCGTTGATGGCGCCGCCGATACCACCGCCATCACCGGCGACCCAGACATTGGCCTTAGCCGCCAGATTGTCGTCACGGCGAGGCACGAAGGATTGCTGGCTACCGTGCCAGACATGCTCAAGTCCCAGGCTGCGCGCCAGCTGCGGCTCCGGGGTCACGCCGAAGTGCGTCAGCAGCAACTCGGTCGAGTGGGTTTTCCATTGCCCCCGATGGCGATACCCAATGCTCTCGACGGCCTCGCCACCCTTGGCTTCCAGCGCCATAATACCTTGATGAATGGGCACCCCGGCGCGCTTGAGGGCACCGATCATGCGTGCGCCCTTGAGCAGATAGCTTCGCGCGAACCAGGCTCGACGAGATTGTTTTACTACGTCGCCATAGCGCGTGGCCGGCGCGGTATCCAGAATCAGGCTAGGCGGGATGCCGGCACGCAGATACTGCCAGGCCAGCAGGTAGAGCAGCGGTCCGCTACCCGCCAACACGGGTGGTGTAGCAGGTACCAACGCTCCTTGCTTGAGCAGGATTTGCGCGGCGCCGGCATTCATCACGCCGGGCAACTGCCAGCCGCGAAACGGCCAGCCGCGCTCCATGGCGCCACCGGCAAGAATCAGCTGCCGGGCCTGCCAATGCTGGGTCTGCCCCTTTTCCAGCACGCCCAGGCTGGTGCCCGAGGCGTCGTTGTCCGCCCACCACACGCGAGTGCCGGGGCGATAATCGATGTCGGCGTGGGTAAATGCCTCGATCAGCTCACGGCCGCGGGCATAATCCTTGCCCATCACGGCCTCGCTTACCTGGGGAGCGCTGAGCTGGCGGTAGATCTGTCCACCCGGGGTGGCGTTCATATCGAACACCGTCGGGCGATGCCCTGCTTTTGTAAGACGCACCGCCGCCGCCATGCCTGCGGGGCCGGCGCCGATGATAGCAATATCGGTAGCGCGCGCATCAGGCATCATGAGCACCGCCTCCCTGGCGTTCGAGTCGCATGCCTTCGGCCACCGGTTCCAGGCAACCCTGGCGATTGGCGCGCCCATCGATGGTGATCAGACATTCCTGGCAGACGCCCATCATGCACAGCGGTGCTCGGAGGCTGCCATCCACATGGCGGCGATAGCCTTGCCAGCCGCGCAGCTGCAAGACGGCGGCGGCCACCGTCAGCGTGTCGGGCACCTGGTGCGGCGTGCCATCCAGCCAGATCTGCACGTGACGCACCGGCGTGCTTGACGCGTCAAGTCGCTGGAACATGAAAGCGCGCCCCCGAGAATTGCGGAAAGGATTGAGCGACCCGGTCATCGCGGATCGCATCGCTTAAGCCCCCAGCATGAAACGCCGCCAGGGTAATGCCGCTGTGGCAGTTGATGTTGTAGGCACCGGGATGGGTGGTGGAGGCCTCGTAGAGCGGATTGCCGTCCGGGGTCATCACCCGCAGCGCCCCCCAGCTGCGCACCAGACGCGCCTCGGCAAGATCCGGATAGATACGCACCGCCTTGACGGCCAGGGACTGCATCATGGCCAGGGTCACGCCCTTGTCGAGCCCTGCATCCTCGTGGGTATCGCCGATCAGGTAGCCGCCACTGGCGGTCTGGCGAATCTGCGGCGTAGGCAGTCGCGCCCCGGGTGGGCGCCGTTCGGTGACCAGCACCTGGCCGCGCACCGGATGCACCGCATCGGACAGCCCCAGCATGGGCGCGAGCGTCCGCGCACCCAGGCCCGCCGCGAGGATCACCCGGTCGGCCTCGAAATGGCCTCGAGGTGTAGTGGCACGAAAGCCGCTGGCGGTTGCCTCGAGTCGTTCGACGGGGCTGGCGGGGTGCGTGTCGACGCCCAGCGAATGGCTGGCGGCGTACAAGGCACGCAGCAGATAGAGCGGATTGCACTGGCCATCGTGGGGCGACCAGGTGCCGCCATGCACGGCCTCGCCCAATCCAGGCAAATAAGGCATTAGTGCCTCGCGATCGAGATATTCCCAGCGAAATTCCTGGGTCAGAAAGGAGGAAGCGTTCTGAAGTGTGGTGTATTCCTGCTGGCGGGAGTGGGCTTCCTCGGCATCGAGGCACAGATCGACCCCGCCGCGCTGCTCGTATTCGAGATCGATACCGGTGCGCTCGGTCAGTTCCCTGGCGAAGTCGGCCCAGGCCTTGGCCGCCTCGAGGCTCAACTCGGCGTAGCGCGGCATGCCCAGGCCCTTCCCTTGCACCCAGACCAGACCGGCATTGCCCCGGGAGGCGCGCAGCGCATCGTCGCTTTCGTCGAGCACAGTCACGCTCAGGCCGGCACGCGCCAGCCCATAGGCCACCGCCATGCCCACCACGCCACCGCCGACGATCAGAAAGTCGCGCTGCGTCATTAGACGCTCCCATCAAAGACCATGACTCGACGATATGACAGCCAGACTATACGATCCAATATCAATAATTGGTCAGCCTATAGCGTATTGTTATGCCAAAACCTTATCTCAGCGATCGGCAGATCGTGGCCTTCAAGCATGTCATGGAGTGCGGCACGGTCTCCGGCGCGGCCCAGCGCATGCTGACCGCCCAGCCCGGCGTCACGCGGCTGCTCAAGCAACTCGAACATGACATCGGCTTTACGCTATTCGAGCGCCAGCGTGGACGGCTGGTGCCGACGCCGGAAGCACGGCTTTTTTACCGGGAGGTGGCCCGAGTCTGGACCGGCAACGAGCATCTCAAAGAAACCGCACGGCGCATTCGTGACAGAGAGGTGGGCGGGTTACGCATCAGTGCCATGCCCCTGCTGGGCCTGGTCTTCATCCCCGATGTGCTGGCGGACTTCGTGCCGGTCCATCCCGACGCCAACATCGAGCTATCCACCTACCGCTCCGAGCAGGTAGTGGAAGAGGTGATCACTCAACGTTGCGACCTGGGCTTCGCCATTCTGGCCGAGAATGACGATCGCGTGGATCGGGAAACCTTTCGGTTGGAAAGCCTCTGCGCCCTGCACAAGGATCATCCCCTCGCGGTAAAAGAGACCATCACCCTGGCCGATCTCGCCGGCGAGTGTCTGATCTGCTTCGAAACGCATGATCCGTTACGCATGGCGTTGGACCGGTCGCTCGATCGGGAGGACGTACGGCCACGGCAGCGCTTGGAGGTCTCGCTGGCCTTGCAGGCGATCCGGCTAGTGCGACATGGCCTGGGGATGGCGATTCTCGACCCCATCAGCGCCCGCGCCTTCGGCAGTGACGGCGTGACGCTGCGCCCCTTTTCACCCTCTTTAGGCGAAGATTTCGCGTTGTTGACGCCGCGGGACCAGCCCGCCTCGCGATTGGCGCAGGATTTCATCGCCCTGTTTCGGCGGCATCATGCCAGATTGACCGCTACCGATGATAACCGGTAACGCCATTTTGGCCACACCCATTTCAAAGCAGTCCTTGAGGAGGGCGTGATGGTTCCAGGCAGTGTAGTCAGCATTTTATTTGGTCAAGCGGCTCATTAGCCGTACAATATTCATATAATAGCCGTACCAGAGGCACAGCATGCAAACAGAGACCGTCAAGCTGACCATCCGCCTGCCGCGCCAGGACGTGGAGTTCGCCAAGGCCTATGCCAAGGCCCATGATTTGAGCGTGACCGAGGTAATCGATCGCTATCTCAGACGCATGCGCGCCCTGGAAAGTAGCGTGCCATCACCCGAACTGGACTTCATCACCGGCTTGGTGCCATCCGATGTGGATGTCGAGGCCGAATACCGCCAGCATCGACAAGAGAAGCATGGATGATCCTGCTGGATACCAACGTGGTGCTGGACGTCATCCAACGTCGAGAACCCCATTACAGGGCATCGGCTGCGGTAATAGAAAGAATAATTCGACGCGAGACTGCCGGTGCGCTGTCTGCTCATGCCATCACGACCATTCATTTCATCATCGCTCGTCACCAGAACCGAAACGTCGCGGCTCAGGCTATCCAATGGCTGTTGAAGCACTTCACTGTAGCCTCTGTGGGAAAACCGGAGCTACTACGCGCTCAGGCGCTTGGCTGGTCGGATTTCGAGGATGCGGTCGTGGCTGCTGCGGCGGAGTCTTCGGATTGCAGCACCATCCTGTCGCGTAATGTGCGTGATTTTGACGGCTCGCCGATCCCGGTCGTGACACCGGAAGAATATTTGCTTGGCCTCGAAGAGAAGTGATGCCGTGGCGTTGTAACAACGCTGATTCGCCATTCAAGTGGCGAGGCTACGCATCATGATCGTCACGCTCATGCCGCGATAGTCCAGTGTCTCCTTGTCTTTCCAGCCCAATCGACGATAAAGCGCTTGTTGATCCGGCGTGAACAGATAGAGCCTTGTCATTCCCACTTCTTGGGCCTCACCCTCTACACACCTGACCAGCCGCGAGGCAATACCCTGCCCGCGCCACTCGGGCAGTACGAATACCGACGCCAGCCAGGGGCTGAGATCGCGACGTACCTCCATGTCCGCTTTCACCAGGCTTGCGGTGCCGACCGGCCGCCCCTCTGCCAGCGCAAGGAATACCGCGGGAACTCCACGGGCACCACATTCCCGATGCAATTCTTCCTGCCAGGCTTCCTGAGAGGTTTCCGGGTACAGGCTGCCCCACTGCTCGTATTGCCACTTGCCTACCATCAACAGATGAGGCGAGCCCGGCAGGAGCCGACGTATTTCCAGGGTTTCGATCATGGATTCATTCCTTGTCATGTCTTACACCGAACCCGGCAATGATACGATGGCCTTCAGTAATAAAGACACGCGGAACATACAGCCATGCCCACTATCGTGATGACCTTGCTGGCGTTTACAAGCACCGCCGCCCTGAGCATGACGGCCGAGGCCCAGGAGATATCCCGAGCCGCACCGGCGGGAAAGCATCCCTACGATATCGCCTTGGAATACTGCGCTGAACGCGGTGGACTTGCACATTACAACGAAAGAGGTGAAACCGTACGCTTCAGTTGCAGTGACGATCTGACGGCACTCATTACGATTTCTTCTTGAATGCCAACACCCAGTTGCCGAGCATTTGGAAAGTCATAGATGACGCCATTGATACTCTACCTGGCCGCGGCCCTGGCCGAGATTGCCGGCTGCTTCACCTTCTGGGCCTGGTGGCGGCTCGATAAATCGATGGCGTGGTTGCTACCGGGGCTAGCCAGCCTGGCACTGTTCGCCTGGTTGCTCAGCCTGATTGACACGGATTATGCCGGCCGCGCTTATGCGGCTTACGGCGGCATCTACATCGCCACGTCGCTGCTCTGGCTGTGGCTGGTCGAACATCGCGCCCCGGATCGTTGGGATATGCTCGGCGCCGGCATCTGCCTGGTCGGCGCCGGGGTGATTCTGTTTGGCCCGCGTGGAAGCTAAAGGCTCACTTCCCCCCAGTTGGAACGGATAAACGCTACCGATCTCGAGAATCCAGGGTGGGGTGAGCCGGGCAGAAATCGACGTATTTCAAAGGTCTTGATCATGTGTTGTGCCTCAGCGATGCGGCATTTGAATACCCTCGCCGAACGCATGCCAGCTTGTAAGAAGTCAATCGAAATACACCCCATCTCAATCCCCGAAAAACCATCGGAACACGCCCTTTATTAAGCAATTATTAATTGAACTCTTCCTTTAGTCTGCTCCCGGCAAGCAGGATCGTCATCACACAACTTCAAGCAGGAACACAATGAAACTCAACAAAGCCGTCATTGCCGCGATAGGCGCTCTTGCGCTGTCAGGCTGCGCCACCATCGTTGGCGATAAAGATCAAACCGTGACCATCAACAGTTCGCCCTCCAACGCCGATGTGGTCATCACCGACGAAACCAGCAATCAGATCTTCGCTGGCCAGACACCGACCACGGTTCAGCTCAACAAATCCGATGGTTCCTATTTTGGAGGCAAGACCTATACCGTCGAAATCTCCAAGGAAGGTTACGAAGAGCGCACTCTGATGATCAACGCCACGCCCAACGGCTGGTACATCGGTGGCAATATCCTGTTCGGCGGCCTGATCGGCTGGCTGGTGGTCGATCCGCTGACCGGGGCAATGTACAACCTGTCCCCGGACCAGATCAGCGCCGACCTCGGTGAGTATGTTGCCTACGACAATAACGGTGACAGCCAAATCAGCCTGGTACTGCTTGAAGACGTTCCCGCAGACCTGAAGGATGAATTGGAACTGATCGGCCGTATTTAACTCCCCACGCCCCCGTCACCTCGGGGGCAATTTTCCCGCATCGCTCTCTAGCCGGATGCCGTAAACCGGGTTGCGACGTTCTAGTCGACAGGAAGTTCAAGCCACCCAGCCCGCCAAGCGATCGGCAGGCTGGTGAGTGAATGGGCGGCACGTATCATCTATGTCAGGCTGCGTGAGGCTTTATGCCGCGGTAGTGACCGCTCCGGCGGCATCCTCGGTCAGAATCGGGTAGCTGGCATAAGGGTGTTCTTGACCGGGCTGGAATAGCCCGCGCTCGATATTCTCATCATTCAGATGAGGGGGAGTCACGCAGGTAGGTTTGCTTGGACACGCGACTCTTTAGCCGTACGCTGTGTGAAACCAGTCCGTATCAGGCCCCATGACAGTCGATGCAGCTTACCACTGCGACTGCGCAGCGATGATCACCGTCTTCGATCAATGCATCAGCCAACCATCGAGTGAACTACCGCGCTGACCCGTTGGACTGGTTTACGTAATCGCCCATGCCCGCATATCTGGGCATGGGCGAACCATTCTAGTGATATTCACTCACCCCAACTGAAATGGATAGACGTTGCCAATCGCGAGAATTTGCGTCAGTTCGTCCAGCGCCGTCAGGGTTTCCTCGGCAAGCTGCGGGTCGGCAAGGTCTTCCGGCGTCAGACGGTCGCGGTAGTGCTTTTCCACCCAGGCAGTGAGATCGCCGTAGAGCGTGTCGTCAAGCAGCACGCGGCCGGACAGATTCGAGCGCTCCGCCTGACTTAGCACCACTCGCAGGCGCAGACAGGCCGGGCCGCCGCCGTTGCGCATGCTTTGCTTGACGTCCTTGACCACCACCTCACCAATCGGGTTGTTGCCGCCCAGCAGCAGGTCCTGAATGGTGCGCCACACCGCATCGTTTTCCTGGCATTCGCCGGGGACGACCAGGGTCATGGCGCCGGAGCCATCCGGGTCAGAGAGCAACTGGGAGTTGAACAGATACGAACTCACCGCATCTTCCAGGCTCATGGCCTCGAGCGGTACGCGCACCGGAATAAGCGGTGCGGCCATCTTGCTGCGCAGCGCTTCCAAGGTCCGTTCTTCCTCGAAGAAGGCCATCTCGTGGTAGAGCAACACCGGGCCGTTGCCCACCGCGATCACGTCGTTGTGGAACACGCCGGCGTCGATGGCCTCCGGATGCTGCTGGGCGAACACCGTCTGGGCGTCATTCAGGCCATGCTGGCGGGCAATGGCCTGACTGGCCTCCAGGGTCTGGCGCGCCGGGAAGCGCTTGGGCTCCTTCCGATCGGCGCCACCAAAGGCCTGACGCCCATAGACAAAGAGATGAACACCGGCCTCGCCATGGGTCGCGGCAAGCCGGGTATGATTGGCCGCCCCCTCGTCGGAGAACGCCGGCGTCGCCGGCAATACCGGATGATGAGCAAAGCGCGCCTCGTCGCGGAAGATCGCCGCGAGCACACGCCCGGTGGTCTGCGGTTCGAGGAAGCGATGGAAGCTCGACTGCAGGTTGGCCGGGGTAAAATGTACCCGTCCGTCCACGGCATCCCGGCTCGGCGTCACGGTGGCGGCATTGGCCGTCCACATGCTTGATGCCGAACACACCGCCCGCAGCAACTGGGGCGCTTCATGAGCGGCACGCTCGAGCACCTGGGCGTTGCTGCCCGAGAAGCCGAGATCGCGCAGCGCGCCAAGATCCGGGCGCTGCTGAGGCGGCAGCACGCCCTGGGCAAAACCGGCATCCTTCAACGCCTTCATCTTGGCCAGGCCTTGAAGCGCGGCTTCTTTCGGATCGGATTCCAAACCGCCGTGGCGCATCGAGGCCACGTTGCCGTGGGCAAGCCCCGCGTAGTTGTGGGTCGGGCCAACCAGGCCGTCGAAATTGACCTCGCGCACGTCGCTCACAGTCTCCTTCATAATGTCACCCCTGCCGGCAGGGTGTCGGGCAGTGCCAGGGTCTCGGCCTCCATCGAAGCGATCGGATAAGCGCAGTAATCCGCGGCGTAATAAGCACTCGGGCGATGGTTGCCGCTGTCGCCGATGCCACCAAAGGGCGCGTCACCGGAGGCGCCGGTGGTCTGGCGATTCCAGTTGACGATGCCGGCGCGAATACGCAGCAGGAAATCCTCCCAGTCCGCCCGCTCGCCGCCGATCAGGCCGGCGGAGAGGCCATAGCGGGTGTCGTTGGCAAGCGCGATAGCCTCGTCCCAGTCGCGATAGCGATGCACCTTGAGCAGCGGACCGAAGTGCTCCTCGTCGGGCACCTCGAGACCGGTGACGTCGATCAATGCCGGGCTGAGAATGCTGGTGCCCTCTTCCAGGCGCTGCATGCGTGACAGCACCGTGCCACCTTTGGCCTCGAGGTCGTCCTGGGCCCTGAGCAACCCATCCGCCGCCTCGACGCTGACCAAGCCACCATAAAACGGTGCCGGCTCGCTGAAGGGCGCAGCAACATGTAGCTTGGCAATGGCATCGCTGAGTGCCTCGAGCAAGCGATCGCCCACCTCGCCCTCGGGCACGATGAGGCGGCGCGCGCAAGTGCAGCGCTGGCCACCGGAGAGAAATGCCGATTGCAGGATGGTCAGTACGGCGGCGGCCTGGTCGGGCACGTCCTTGACCACCAACGGATTGTTGCCACCCAGCTCCAGGGCCAGGATCTTGCTGACCTGACCGGCAAACTGCTCGTGCAGCAACTTGCCGATCTTGGCACTGCCGGTGAACAGCAGGCCGTCGATATCGCTGGCGCCGGCCAGCGCCTGGCCAACGGGGGCCGCCCCCTGCACCAGATTGATCACGCCGTCCGGTAAGCCGGCGGCCTGCCAGCACTGCAGGGTCAGGTCCGCGGTCATCGGGGTTTGTTCGCTGGGCTTGAACACCACCGTATTGCCGGCCAGCAGCGCCGGCACCATGTGGCCGTTGGGCAGATGGCCGGGGAAGTTGTAGGGGCCGAACACCGCCAGCACGCCATGCGGACGATGACGCAGTACGGCTTGCGCCCCCGCCACGTCACGGCTGCGTTCGCCGGTGCGTTCCTGGTAGGCAGTCACCGAAATGGCGACCTTGCCGATCATCGCGCCGACTTCGGTACGCGCCTCCCACAGCGGCTTGCCGGTCTCATGGGCAATGCACTCGGCAAGGGGCTCGCGGTTCTTCTCAAGCTCATCGCGGAAGCGCTCGATGATCGTCTGACGCTCGCTGGCGCTGCGCCGTGCCCAGGCAGGAAACGCCTCGCGAGCGGCAGTCACGGCCTGTCCGACCTGAGCCGAGCTGGCGGCGCTGGCCTGCCAGAGCGTCTCATGAGTCACCGGATCGCGCTTGGCGAAGGTGTCCGCCTCGCCGTCGATCCAGGTACCACCGATCAGTAGTTGCTGCTTGGCGTGCATCCTTACCTCCTATGTTTCCAATACGCGCAGGAAATCGCCGGCGTTGACATCGAGCCGCCGTGCTTCTTCTCTGGTCAGTGACAAGGTGCCATCCTCACTCGGGCCGCGACCCACCCAGGCGGCGCGAAAATCGACCATGGCGGTGGTCGACACCAGCCAGCCAGGGCGTTCGCTACTTTCAAGATTCGACGCGATCTCGACCGGACACAGCGTCGACAGACGCACCGCACGCACGTCGTCGATATAGGCCTCCACCGTAGGACCACCATCGAAGATATCGATATAGCCTTCCCAACGCAGGCCCTCCTTCTTGAGCATTTCCAGGGCCGGACGGGTGTGCTCGTGCACCTGACCGATGCAGGCCCGCGCTTCCTCGGTCAGGAAAGGCGTGTAGATGGGGAATTTGGGCATCAGTTCGCCGATGAAGCTTTTTTGCCCCATGCCGGTGAGACGATCCGCCTCGTCGAAATCCATGGGAAAGAAATGGCTACCCAAACATTGCCAGAAAGGGCTGATGCCGTTCTTGTCGAACACGCCGCGCATCTCCGCCAGCACCTTGTCCGGGAACTGGTCGCGGAACTGGGCCATGAACAGCCAGCGCGCCTTGGACAGCAAGGCGCCGTTACGATTCTGACGATACTCGGGACGCAGATAGAGCGACGCCACCTCCGCGTCACCGGTGTGATCCGAGCTCAAGAATAGCGTGTCGATGGTGCGATGCAGATCGAGCTGCACCGAGGAATGGGCCAGGGTACCGACCCGATAGTGGTAAAACGGCACTTCCCGGCCCACTTGCCCTTCGATGGCGCAGCAGCCGGCCAGCTCGCCATTCTCATCGTCTTCCAGCACGAAGAAATACAGGCGATTGTCGATCGGCGTGCGCTCCTCGAAGGCCCGGGCCGCGCCTTCGATCTTGCTGGCCAAAAAGTCACGATTGTCGGGAAGCGACGTGAAGCCGACACCGGTCTCCCGGGCCAGTTGCTGTAATCCATCCAGGTCGTCGCGGGCGATGGGTCGAATGCGCATCAGAGTTCCCCCTCGTCGAGGATGTCTTCATGGGCGGGAAGCGTCAGCGGCGCAGCCAGTACCGCTCGTCCTTCTTCCACCCCCAATAACTCGGCGTGTTCCGGTGACAGCATCAGCTGGCCAGTCGGCGATAACGCATAGCGCGTCACCATGCAGCGAAAGCCATCCAGCTTCTGATTGGCGACCATTGCCGGCTCCGCATCCGGCAACGACGCCGCCGGACGAATGCGCACTGGATGCCAGATACTGCGCCGGAAGGTCTCCAGCCGGTCCCGCTCGGCCTTGATCACCGGACCCGCATCGAAGATATCGACATGCCGCGAGCGTACGAAACCTTCGGCCAGCATCTCGCTCATGGCCACTTCATGATCCGGGTGTTCGCGGCCAATGGCGGCCTGGGCCTGAGGCGTAAGCAACGGCAGATAAAGCGGAAACTGCGGCATCACCTCGGCGATGAAGCTTTTCGAGCGCACACCGGCAAAGTGATTGATGTCTTGATAGCCGCGCACGAAAAAATGACGCCCCACGCTGTTCCAGAAGGGCGATTCACCGTTACCGTCAAGATAGCCTGGGAATGCCAGCGCGAGAATCTCGGCGAAGCGTTCCGGATACTGGGCGATGAACATCAGGCGTGCCCGGCGCAGCAGGCTTTCGGCGCTGGTGCCCTTATAGCGAGCATCGAGAGACAAGGCGCATAGCAGGCTGGCCTCGGAGACTTCATGAGAAAGCGCCAGGGTCTGTACCTCGCGGCGCACGTTGAGCTGCTGCGAGGCGTGAATCAACGTCTCCTGTCGATAGGTGTAATAGGCCTCCTGAGCCCCGGCCTGAGCGCGGATGGAGGCGGTACCTACCACCTCGCCGCGCTCGCGATCCTCGAGCACGAAGGTATAGCTTTCGTCGCCGGGAAAATCGACGTACTTGGCAAGCGCCTGCTGGGAGCGCGTAATGCGCTCCTCAAGACGATCGCGATGGGCGGGGAGGTTGGTCAGGCGCGGTGTGGCGGAGCCGGCCAAGCGTTCCAGGCCGGGCAGGTCCGCAGGCTTGGCGGGTCGAAAAACCAGCATGGCATTCCCCTTATGAGACGTATGATCGAACATCCAGGTCATGCGTTCTCGACAAAACGCGTGATGGCCCGCTCGAGCCGAGCCATGCCCTCGACGATGTCTTCTTCGGGAATCACCAGCGACGGGGCCATACGTAATACGTTGGGGCCGGCGATCAACGCCATGACACCCTCTTCGATGGCCAGCGGCAGGATTTCCTTGGCGCGCCCTTCATATTCTGGCGCCATCTGCGCACCGATCAGCAGGCCCATGCCGCGTACTTCCTTGAACACACCATGCTTGCTGTTGATCATGCCGAGATGCTCGCGAAACAGCTCATGCCGGCGCTGTACGCCCTCAAGCACCTCGGGAGTGTCGATGGTCTCGAGGGCAGCCAGGGCGACGGCGGAGGCCAAGGCGTTACCGCCGTAGGTGGAGCCGTGGGTACCGATACCGAAGACCTTGGCGATGGCCTCGGTGGTCAGCATCGCACCCACCGGGAAGCCGCCGCCCAAGGACTTGGCGCTGGTCAGGATGTCCGGGGTCACGCCGTAGCGCATGTAGGCGAACAGCGTGCCTGGGCGGCCCATGCCAGACTGTACTTCGTCATATATCAGCAGGGCGTTGTGCTGATCGCACAGAGTGCGCAATCCTTCGAGGAACTCCTGGGTGGCGGGTAGGATGCCGCCCTCACCCTGCATCGGCTCGACCATGATCGCGCAGGTGTCGTCACCGACCAGTTCACGCACGCTGTCGAGGTTGTTGAATTCCGCATGCAGGATACCGCCGGGTACCGGGCCGAAGCCTTGGGAATACTTGGGTTGGCCGCCGACGCTGACGGTGAAGAAGGTGCGTCCATGGAACGACTGGCGA
Organism: Halomonas sp. GXIMD04776; assembly: GCF_049808615.1. Lineage (NCBI taxonomy): Bacteria > Pseudomonadati > Pseudomonadota > Gammaproteobacteria > Oceanospirillales > Halomonadaceae > Halomonas > Halomonas sp. GXIMD04776. The sequence continues at coordinate 116,549 of NZ_JBNCAN010000011.1, forward strand.
AAGGAGATGATCTTGTCCTTGTGTTCGCCATGATGGTCGTGGGCCCAGCGCCGTGCCAGCTTGAGCGCCGCCTCGTTGGCCTCGCCACCGGAGGAGCAGAGATAGACCTTCTCGGCGAAGGTACGCTCGGTCAATGACTTGGCGAGCTGCAAAGCCGGCTCGTTGGTATAGACGTTGGACAGATGCCAGAGTTTCTCGCTCTGCTCGCGGAGCGCGTTGACCAGCACCGGATGACAGTGGCCCAGGGAGTTGACCGCGATACCTCCGGCGAAATCGACATACTCACGCCCTTCCTGATCCCATAGGCGGCTCCCCTCGCCGCGTACCGGAATCACCTTCTGCGGCGCATAGTTGGGCACCATGTAACGATCGAAATCTTCGCGGGTCGGGGTAAAAGCCATGTCACTCTCCATCCTGAGGGATTGGTTGATGCCTCGAGTATAGAGAAACCGGCCCGTTCGGGCTTTCAGGGATGGGACGACGAATTATGAAAAGCGGCGTCTGATCAGATCAGCGTCATTACGGGTGCAGCGCTATGAAGGGGCGGTATCACCGATACCGTGGCACAAGCGTAGACGGCTCAATGACAGCCAAGTCGTCTGAACCGCATTCGTTATCCGCTGCTTGCAATTACTGCGCATCCTGCGGCTTGACGGGATCGGCATCGACCAGGCAGTTGACCGTTTCGCCACCCGGGTCATTGATCTGTTCGCTCTCGGGCTGGCGCAGCCCCGAAGTCAGTTTCAATGAGACATAAAGCCAGTCCACCAGTGTCTCGCCCAGGTCCATCGCCTCCTCGGCGCGGCTGTTGGCATAGAAGGTCAGCAGTGTCTGAGCGTCCTCACGCTGTCCTTGATCGATCAGGGTCTGCGCGGAACGTTCGATCCACGCCATGTCATCGAAGCTCGCCTGCTCGAACCCTTCGAGCATTTCGGTCACTTTGGGACGATAGACAGCGGGCTTCTCACACATCAGATACATCACCTGCTTGAAGCGCCGGCCGGCGAAGTCGCTGGCCTCCTGAATCTGAAAATCAGGATTGAGAAAGCTAGCGGCTGCGCCCTTGGTCAGGTAACGATGCTGACCATATTCCAGGGGCACCTGCTGCACCCCCAGCCACCAGGGCAGAAACGGTGCCGCAACCGATCCGGTCGGCGCCACCCATATACGTACCAGATCCGCGTCCACGCCCTGCTTGAGACTGACCACCTGGCCGTAGCCTGCCTCATCATCGGCGATGCGATGATCCCGCACGCGCGCCATCATCTCTTGTTCGGTGACCGGCGCCATCTCCTTGGCGGCCTCCTCCAGGGCGGCCTGGGTCATATACTTGTAGCCGCCTGTGCGTGCCTGGGTATCCTGACGACCGTAAACCTCGAAGATATTGAAGGGCTCGTCGGCTTGAGAATCGAACCAGCCCTGCTGCTCAGCAAAGGTGATCAGGTTGTCCGATCCCATGAAATCCGGATTCTGTTGATAATCGAGAGGAAATTCTTCGATGTAGCCTGGATAGAGCACCCGGACGTCATCCGGGCCTAACCGTTCGGCGGCCCATAGCCCTTGACCACCGGCGAACTCCCAGACCACCCAGCCCTCGTCGGGGTCGGCAATCAAATGAGTATTACCACCGTAGGTCGAATAGCCATGTTCGGCAATCAGTTCACCGATCAATTCGACGCCCTCGCGAGCGGTCTTGGCACATTCCAGCACCAGCCGGGCAAGATCGCTGTATTGTGGACCTCGCTGTGGAGACGGCGTCATGTCGATCAACGCTTCACGATTGGTCGCCCAGACATCGCGCACCGCCACCTGATGTTCATTGACCCCGCCGTTGGTCAGAGGCGCCGGGAAGCCCTCGTAATCGGAGTAGGACATGGAGAGATAGCGAAACGTATGCGAGACCTGGGATATCTCGATCAACCGACCCGGAAGGTACGCCGCATCGGTGACGCCCACCTCGATTGTCGAACCGGATTCATGATCGGCTGCCGGAACGATCTCGAGCCAGTGACTGGAGACCTCTTCACCGGTACCACCCACGAGCACGCTCTGATCTTGCGTCAGGTTCTTGCCTACATAGAATGCATAGCTTGCCCAAGCGACCTGACTGGAAGCGATCACTGGCAATGCCAGTACCATCGAAATCGAGAGTGGAGATATTTTCATCGAGAACTCCTGGAAAATCACCGACCACATAGCGCTGATAGCCGCGATTCGTGGTGTCTTTCCAAGAGAATAGTCCAGTCGCGCCATGTTGTGATGCTATATAACGTCGACTACAGACCGGGGGGATTTCAGCGACGATGGGAAGTCCTTCGCCACAGAAGGCCGCCACATCTTGAACATTTCCTAATTTAGTATTTCAGCCCTTCCCGCTCTTTTTCACTCCTTTTCGTGCTATCAACTAAGTAGACAGTCTGCAACAAGTTTGCTTTTTGTGAGATCTTCAGATCACTTCCTGAAAGAGCACCCTGCCGTATCGCCTGTTGAATTTCAGGTAGACCTTCCGCTTCGTGCAATGCCTTATCGACCGCCTCTTGCCACTCTGAGCTTTTTATGACATTCAACCAGTCACCCCATGGGCCTTGATGCCCCTTTTCTTGCAATCCTAGGCGTCTCTCTACTTGGCGGTAAAGCCAGGTAGCAAACTGTATCGGTGAATTCACATACCATGGATAATAGGGAAGACGTCCATCCGCATGATGTAACCAGCGCGTCTTGGCCAGAAAAGGACGGAAAGCCTTGTTGAATAAGCGTCGGTTCAGTTTCCATTCGGTGGGAATACCGGCGCCCACCTTGACGGCATCCTTCGACATGAAAGGTTCAAAGCTCGCAAACAAGCGGCGATTGCTATAGAAATTAGGTATCGCCAATCTCATCGTCATCGGCCAGAGCACAAACCACTCATGGGCACTTGTCGGCCTGAATGCCTGAATACGATTCAAATGATTACGTCGACGCTGCGTGAGCTCATCCAGTAGTTTTTCTGAGAATAGCGGGCTTGTGACTGCATCACTGCGTGACTCGCCCTCTAGACCAACCTGCGGAATGAAACCGAAGCGACGCATGACGCTGGGCTTACGGGCATACTGTGCCTTGATGAGCGAATCTGCAAGATATCCGCCAAAGACTGCCTTGTAATCCGCCAGACGACACTTCCTGTTAAACCCCAGGGAATGCGCATGTACATATTGATGGCCACTTCCTATAAGAGACGAGGCTTCCGGAAGAATAGAGATATAGTGCACGGAGCTACGAAAACTCGGATAAAAATTAGCACCATAAGCCGCTGCTACTTTTCCTGCGATTTCACCTTCCCGATTCATGTGATCTAGAAAGATAAAAGCATCACGCTCTATCCTTTGGGGGATTATCCCAGATAATGCGCGGGAATCTTCACCAGCGCTGGTGAACTGCGCCACACGATCCATTGACTCGGTGATATGGCCAACATAACTCGTAACTCCTTCCTTGAGTACGTTAGCGGCCTCATCCAGATCTCGGTATGGATTATTTTCGCTAGGCATCCAGTATGGCATTGGCGGTTGGGCTTGTAATACTCGTGCATGATGCTCAATGCGGTACCGATGCTCTGCCGCAGGATGCCCCTGACGAATGGCACGATAGGCCGTATAAGGGTAAGTCACGACCTCGTGCAGTATAAAGTCCGCCAGTGATACCTCATCAAATTGACCTTGCTGACCACAAGCCTTGGCAAGTGCGTCGATATGGGTGCCAATGGCAACACCCTGTGTATCCTGATATTGATAAATCGGGATGAACATCATCAGATCGGTAACACAGAGAACCTCATGAGATAATTGATCTATGATGAGTACCACAAAGGGACCACTGAGGTCTTCGCTCCAATCCATCTCACCATTAAACCACCGATCAAATATTGCGCGGGTACCAGTCTGGCTACTTCCTTCCGAAAGGAAACGATTATCTCGAAAATAAAGCACTGGCCCACCAATGACTGCACATATGTAGCGCTCGGTAATCAACGGATCAAAACCGTTGTACTGCGACTGGCTGACAGCAAGAGAACCCCAGGCACCGTGAAACTCGATACTTTCGACCTCGCCTGTTTGATAGATCTCATTCAAGCAGCGAGACAATTTTTCTTGTTTCACTCGTTTAGAAACGAACAAAAAATCACTCATGATTCCTCCTTGGAACCATCATGCTTCTTCGCAGCTATCAGCGTCGAAAATATTAACAAAGCATTCAAAATAACGCTGACAATACTGAACATAACTATTGCCATCAGTGCGCTTTCAAAAATGAAAAAACCTAAAAATAACCCTAAGGCCCTTAATACGACGTTTGCTATCTCATAAAAAAGAAAAAAACCTTGTAATGCGAGAACCGGAATGGCACCGACACTGGGCCTATTCATGAAGCCAAAATATGACCATAGCGCAAGCCATTGGGCATATACGCCTGCTATCTTCCACTCATCACCAAACACGAAGGAAAATAGCCATGGGCCAAATGCTACTATTACCCCATAAGGCACTATTCCAACAGCAGCCAGTGCCAGCGTCGCTTTTAAAATTAGTCGCTGAGTATTTTCTCCAGCATGCGCAGCCTCATTGATTCGGGGATAAAAAACGGAGGCAACTGATTGGCCTATCAAGGTCGAGGGAACACCCAACACCATTTTCCCTAACGAGTAGAAACCGGCTACCGCCGGACCAAAAAAACTGGCCAACATCAATACCGGCAGGCTTTGAGAGACAGCATTGAGAAAAACTTGGGGGGCGCGGTAATAGGGAAAATCCCGGTGGCGCAATGCCAGTGCCTTGTACGACGCTGGACTCTCTAACGGGACAGCCTGATCATCGACGAAACGATCCGCCCTCTTGGTTCTAATCCCTTTATAGAGCATTAACGCATGAAGTGCACTCCCCAAGGTAGCGAGTATTACTAGCACCGCTGCCACGGGTGTGACTAGACCGATCCCGGCTTTTGCACCATTTATCCACAATGCCTGCAATACTGACACCTTGGCTTTGAGCTTGAACAGCTTCTTGCGGATTACCCACTGACTGGCTATCGCCATGCAAGCCGCGGACAGCATTGCCAACGGTAGCAGCAGCATGAAGGATCCTACGTCTTGTAAATTGAAGACACTGACAATGGGGTCTCGGAAGACTAATAGCATCAGCGTGGTGAGAAGTGAGGTCACCAGCGCGATCCCCAAAGACAGCTTGACCAGGCCTATGGCATCGCCATCCTGTTTGGGCAGTACGATGGCGATCGGATAGCTTAGCGCCGCCAAAGGCGTTACCACCGCGAGCATGGCAGTAAAGGTACCCAGCACGCCGAAGGCTTCCGGACCATACAGGCGGGTGATGATTGGAGAAAAAGCGACCGTAATGGCTTGAGCACCCGCGGTACCGCTGGCAACGACCGCAACGTTGCGAACGAACTTGCTGTGGAAAAGGGGCTTGACGTAGTTACGCAAAAGATTTCCTGATCGACTCTGTCACCTAGCCGCCATACCGGCTTGGAGACATACTGGAATTACAGGGATAGGCAAGGGATTACCGCTATGGCCCATGATCCTCTCCCGCTAGCGTGAGTTTCCGCTTCCAACGGACCCGCGGCAGTATAATCGCAAAGCACAATGCCTTGTCGTGAAACACTTAAACTCGCCACCCCAAAAATAGCGATGGCGCCACCTTCCACTCAGGATATGGTTAGATCGGACCATGCTCGGTCGCCGGGGCGCCCTAGGGAGATGATGCCATGTTCAACACCACGGCTTGGAACCGACTGCGCTACAACCTTTACGCGCCGGTCTACGATACAGTGGCGGATCGCGTTTTTCGTCGTGCGCGGCGAAAGGCTCTTGAGGCGGTAGATTGGTCGTCTGGGCAGCGGGTGTTGATCCTGGGCGCGGGTACCGGGCTAGATCTGCCCTATTTACCACGGGATATCGAACTGCACGGCACCGACCTTTCGCCAGCCATGGTGGCGCGTTTTCGAACCCGGGCAGATAAACTCGGCTTCGACTTCACCACCCAGGTAATGGACGCGGAACAGCTTGATTATCCCGACGATCACTTCGACGTGGTGATCATGCATCTGATTTTAGCGGTAATGCCGAATCCAACTCGGGGGCTTTCTGAGGCGCATCGCGTGCTTTCCAGCAATGGACAGTTATGCGTGATGGACAAGTTTCAAGCCGACAGTCACCCGGCAAGCTGGGGACGTCGCGCACTCAATCTCGTGACCAGCGCCCTCGCTACCGACATCACCCGTCAGGCGCGACCGCTGTTGGAAGATGCGGGGTTTAGCATTGTTCGAGACGAACCGGTGATGATGGGCACGTTATTCCGGGCGCTGCTTGCATGCAAGATCAACCCGGTGGACGCACAAGCCCGAGGACACTGACGATGAGTAGCACGCTGCCCAACACGCGAAAGAAAACAACCGGCTCGGCCGAGAGCATGTAGTGATGCACGCGCTCGCCGACCAAATGACCCACGAAGGCGCAGGGCAACAGCCAAAGATGATGTATCAGTTGCAGATCCACACCGGCAATGACGAAGGACACCATCTTGATCAGCACCAGGATGAACCATAAAACGAATAGCGTGTCGCGCAGTTGGTGTTTGGCCACATGGGAGGCAAATACCGCCACGATCAATGGCGCACCGATCAGTGAAGTACCGCTGACGTACCCTCCGAGCGCCAACAGCACATAGTCCACGTATGTGTTCTTGCTGTAGAACGGCTTGTTGAGTATGTAGCTGATGGCGTAGACGATGACAATAATGAAGATGATGCTTGTCATGAGCTGCGCCGGCAGCGTGAGCAGTCCCACGACCCCGATCAGTTTCGGGACGATCATGATCTTCAGCGCCTTGATCAGATAGCGCCAGTCGATGTTACTTTCGGACCGTTGTGCAGTGTTACCGGCAACCACTACCTGCCGATGGCCGCGCCAGGCGATCCAGCTCGAGAAGATCATCAAATGAACGGCGATCAGCGGCAAAAATACCAAGGGTTCGTTCAGGACCAGCAAAAGAAACGGCAGGGAGAGTACGGCACCACCGAAGCCAAGGCTCGTCCTGACGAATCCACTCCAGGCGAAGATCAGGCCGATGAAAAAGTATTGGTACCAGAATAAATCAGCCATGAGCTCGCAGGTTGCCATGAAAGCGGGGAAACGATTCTAGCATGTCGATACTCTCCAACCGCTTACCGACCATCCGGCAGTTACAGTGCTTCGTCGCCGTGGCGGAGGAACTCAACTTTCGGCGTGCAGCCGAGCGCCTGCACATGTCTCAACCGCCGCTCTCGAGACAGGTGCGCAGCCTGGAGACATTGCTGGGCATCGCGTTGTTCGAGCGCGATACCCATCGGGTTGCATTGACGCCAACCGGCAAGCACTTCGTCGACGAAGCGCATCGGTTACTTGTTGGATTGAGCGAGGCGGTGGCATCGTTACGCGACAGCGCAGGTCAACGGCAGGAAAGCATCCGGCTCGGCCTGACCAGCGTAATGGATTTTAGTCAGTTTACCGCACTCGACGCTCTGCTCTCGGATCCGTTATTCAATCATGGCATTCATCTGGAACGCGCCTACTCAAGGCGACTCGTCGAGCGCTTACTGACATCGCAGATCGATCTGGCGATCGTCGGTGTTTTCGCCGATGCGTCCCCTGCCCTCAAGAGCCAGAAGATTGGCGAGGACAGGATGATGGTCGCGCTGCCGGCGTCCCATGCCGCTACCGACAAGGAACGCATCGACTTGGAGGATATCGCGGACATACCGCTATTCTGGTTTCCGCGGATCGACAATCCCGCCTTTTATGATCGCTGCGAGGTCCTGTTCGATCAGATGGGTTTTTCTGCGCCACGCAAGCCGGAGCCCCAGGAACACATCGATCTACTCGCCCGCATCGCCGCGGGCGAAGGGATGGGGTTTCTACCCAGCTCCATGCGAGCTGCCAGCCGTACCGGTGTGGTGTATCGAGCACTCACCGACAATATCGAAACGCGCCTGAGCATGGATATTCATCTGATCTGGCGCGCCGGTGAGCAAAATGATGCGGTACTCGATGTGGTGAACAGGCTACTTGCGACTGTTGACGCTCAGGCATTCACCCCTTTCATACCCTCTTCCCCATAACGCTCGCCTTTAACGCTGTCTGTCGCAAACACCTCGTGTAGCTCGTTATTGTCTTCTGCCGATAGCTCAAGCTGTGCGGCAGCAAGATTTTCCTGTAGATAGCGCGAGCGCCGCGTGCCTGGAATGGGCACGATGCGATCTCCTTGAGCCAACAACCAAGCAAGCGCAACCTGACCGGGAGTTGCCCCGTGATGCTCGGCAATCGTCTTGACCGTCTCGAGCAGTTGCAGATTATGTCCCAAGTTATCCTGCTGGAAACGGGGATTGTTGCGCCGAAAATCGCCGTCCGCCAGCTCCTGCGTCGAACTGATCCGACCGGTGAGAAAGCCACGACCCAGGGGTGAGTAAGCGACCAGGCCAATTCCCAACGCCTTGGCCTTGGGCAGAATGTTCTGCTCGACATCCCTTGTCCACAGCGAGTATTCCGTTTGCAGCGCGGTGATCGGATACACTGCATGGGCCTTTTCCAGGGTGGCTGCGGAGACCTCGCACAGGCCAACATGAGCGACCTTGCCCTCCTCGACCAGGCCCTTCAGTGCCCCCATGGTCTCGGTGATATCCGCATGCGGGTCCACCCGATGAATGTAGTACAGATCGATTCGCTCGACGCCCAGGCGCTTCAGCGAGGCTTCACAACAGGCGCGGATATACTCGGGATGATTGTTGATACCCCGTGCGTATTCCGCATCCTTGGGCCGATCGATACCGCATTTGGTGGCGATTCTGATCGAGTCCACGGCCGAGCCTCGAGCGGCGAGGAAGCGACCGATCAGCGTCTCGTTGTGCCCGCGACCGTACATATCCGCCGTATCGATCAGGGTCACGCCGGCCTCGGCTACCTCTTCCAGCATCCTTAGAGACTGGGTATCGTCCGACGGGCCATAGAATTCGCTGAGCCCCATGGCGCCATAGCCAATCGCCGAGACAGAAAAGCCCTGCCCCAGCGCGCGGGCCGGTAAGGCTGTCGTTTTCCGATTCATGTTCGTTTCCTGGTAAGCGTGAAGTCATGTCGTTCGGCGCATCGAATGTCCGAACATGGACAGCATGAATTCAGAGGACTTACCGGTGGAAGAACTCGATTGGTAATACCGGGATTGAATCACAACAGAGGGGACTTAAAAGAGGTTACCGCTGCATAACTCGTGGGATTCGGCATGGACATGCCGGGCGTTCAGCTCCAGGCGATCACGTGCACTGATCAGGCCGCCTCAAAGCTCAAAAAAATGCCTCATTGATTCCATCTGCTGATGGAGTATTCTCAAGATAAAGACATCTTGGCTACGTCGCCGGTAAAAAATAGCATGCCGCTGATGATCATGACGGCGAACTTCTTCTGCGATTTCCGGGCACTCCTGTCCCAGGAGCGGAGAGCTGGCCAAGAGACGAAAGATGTTCTCGAGATCATCCGTATAAGCGTCGGCCTGGCGCACCCCAAAGTTAAGCAAGGTATACTCGTAAATAGCTGAGAAATCCTCTGCCGCCAGGTTGGACAATTTATACATGGTGTTTCTGTTTCACCTGAGCGGCAATGTCGCGCAGAGACAGGTCACTTTCTCCGCTTAGCTCCCCAGCCTCAACAACGCTTCTCAGCGCTGCCGTTTGATTTTCCTGACGTTCGAGCAACCGCAAGGCCGAGCGCACGACTTCACTGGTTGAACCGTAGCGTCCTGACTCAATCAATTTCCCCACAAAGTCATCGAGTTGTGGGCCGATTGTGATACTCGTTGTTCTAGGCATGGCTTAACCCCCCCTGTGTTAATTATCAACACAAATGTAGCACTATTGATGATCACTTCAAAGGAAGGGCTTGAGCCAGAGCCGGGTCGGCGGCGATCCCCGCCCTTGGAAGACTGCCAGGCGAGGTTGCCGCCGCTTTCAAACTGACTGTCCACCGCGCGCAGGTCGTTGACCTCGTCGCGTCGGTAGCGGCTATTGCCGAACAGGCCGCCGTCGGTCTCGACACAGCTGGCAATCGCAGTGACACTCTGACGTCATCGCAAGTTCCAAAGTATTACATTTATTCCACGAAGCCAAAATTCCTCAACTGTAAAAATCAGTGCGGGAAAAAAACTCCTGTCGCTTCAATCTCATGTGGAGTTCCCCCAATAAAATGGACACGCTCCATCAGCTAATCTCTTCGAACTCTAACGGAGTCCGATAGCCCAGGCCACTGTGCAGCCGTTGGCTGTTATAAAAGCCCTCAATATAGTC